>CAMOXE010000095.1 GCA_946628865.1 uncultured Clostridia bacterium
TGGTGAGTGTGAGTGCAATAGAATATCAATTCATTGCGCGAGAACTCGCCGAAAAGAACGCAAAATATGCCGTCAGAAGCGGGTTCGTATTATTCTCGGCTGGTATAAAAATTTCAATTAGGTCAACAATACTAATAACAAAGTACCTTAGCGCGAGTGTTTTACATAAAATATAGCGAGGGGCTTTGCATAGAGAGGACCTATAAATGATAAAGAGAGGCGAACTTTACTATGCGGATCTCAGTCCGGTTGTCGGCAGCGAGCAAGGGGGAGTAAGACCCGTGCTTGTGGTTCAAAACGACGTCGGGAACAAGTATAGCCCGACCGTTATCGCGGCGGCTGTAACGAGCAAATTAAACAAGGCGAAACTTCCCACCCATATTGCGCTTAGCGCGACGGAATTCGGGTTAAGCAAGGACTCCGTGGTTTTATTGGAGCAGATAAGAACTCTTGATAAACGGCGTTTAAAAGAGAGAATAGGGGAATTGCCCGCGACGACGATGCAAAAAGTCAACGACGCGCTTTTAATAAGTTTAGGCTTTGCCGTGAGCGGTTGATTTAAGATTTAAAAAAAATCATAAAAAATGCCGTAAATGCGCATAAAACAGTTGACATAGATTTTCAAGTGTGCTAAAATCAAAATAATTTAAATTTCGGAAGAAAAATATGCTTAATTTTAAGGCGAATTTCAACTTAATTATTAACGCTATTATATTATTGCTCGGCAACGAATAATTTAATAGCGTTGATTGTTGTGCGTTTAAGAAATTATCGAAATTATTTTTCTAAGTCTCACGGCAATGCTGTGAGACTTTTTAAAAATCGGAGATTCTTATGAAAAAAATCGAGATTAGCGACGTAACCTTAAGAGAACTGTCTGAAAATGCGGAAATATCTTTCAGCGAAAAAGTCGAAACCGTAAAACTCTTGTTAAAAATCGGCGTAGACTGCATAGAAACGGGGAAGATAACGAATAAAAAGACCGACGCGTTGTTTTTACATACCATAGCGCCTTTGGCGGAGAACGCGACGATAGTAATGCCCGTCGGGCTTTCAAGCGAAGACTTGGACGGCGCATGGACCGCGCTTTCTTTGATAAAGCGTAAACGCTTGCAAATTTCCGCACCGACTTCTACGGTTCAGATGGAGTTTTTGTGTCATTTAAAGCCGAGGGCGATGCAAGAGGCGATACAAAAACAGGTTTCCGAGGCAAAAGCGCTTTGCGCCGACGTCGAATTCGTCGCCGAGGACGCAACCCGCAGCGATATAGACTTTTTGACCGAAACCGTGCGCCTCGCAATCGAATCCGGAGCGAACATAATTACGTTTAAAGACAGCGCGGGCGAACTTCTCCCCGTCGAGACTGAGAAATTTATCGGTGAAATTGCCGAAAAGTTACCTCAGATTTCCGAAGTTACTTTCGGTTTCGAGTGCATGGACTCAATTTCTATGGGCGTCGCTACGGCGCTTACGGCGATCAAATGCGGCGCGACTTTGATTAAGACATCCGTTTCTTCTTCGGAAGTTTTACCGCTTAAAGCGTTTGCCAAAACTTTGAGCGCAAAAGGCGACGATCTCGGTATCTCGGTAGCCTTAAACAGAACTCTTTTGTCGCACTCGGTTTCAAAAATCGAAAAACTGCTTACGGACAAGCACGCCGCAGGGCATCCGCTTGCCGAAATAGTAAACGTCGTCGGCGAGGACTTTTCGCTCGGCGTCGGCGACGATATAAACACGGTGTCTAAACACGTCGCAATGCTTGGCTACGAACTTACCGAAGAGGACCTTAAAAAGGTTTACGAACGCTTTTCTTCCTTGGCGGAGAAAAAGCACATCGGCGCAAGAGAGTTGGAGGCAATAGTCGCGAGTTGCGCTCTTCAGGTCCCGCCGACTTATAAACTTATAAGTTACGTTATAAACAGCGGAAACCTAATGACTGCCTCCGCAAATATAGTTTTGGAAAAAAACGGCGAAAATCACGGCGGAATAAGCCTCGGCGACGGTCCTATAGACGCTGCGTTTATTGCGATAGAAAAGATAATCGGCAGGCATTACGAGTTGGACGATTTTCAGATACAATCGGTTACCGAAGGCAGGGAGGCGGTAGGAGAATCGATCGTAAAACTCAGAGCCTACGGAAAACTATATTCGGGCAGGGGAATTTCTACCGATATTATCGGCGCGAGCATACGCGCTTACGTCAACGCTTTAAATAAAATTTGTTTTGATAACGGCATAGGTTAATACGATGAAACTTTCATTTTCAACTAACAGGTGGACGGGGTTAAAACTCGGAGAATTTATAGATATAGCCGATAAATACCGTTTCAACGGGATAGAAATCCACAGCGTTTACGAGTGCGCGGACGAAAATCCGTCGTCGGTTTATCATAGGCTGATTGCGAAAAAACTTCAAGTTCCTTGTATAGACCTTACGTCTGATATAGGCGACGATAGCAACTTTACGGTTGCCGAAAAAGAATTGGACGACGCGCTCGCGTTAGCGGTCAAACTTCGCGCGAAATATATACGTTTAAAGGCAAACGGCGGTTTAAATGCTTATGAAAACGCGAAAAAATTCGTTTACGGCGCACTTTCAAAAGCAAAAAAATGCGGCGTAGTACTGCTCGTTGAGACAGTCGGAGAGTTTGCCGACACTTCGCGTTTAAGAAAGTTTTTGAACGAGTTCGCAAGCGACGATCTCGCCGCGCTTTGGGATCTTCATTATCCGTTTGCAATCGCAAAAGAAAAACCGGAAGATACCATCAAGAATCTCGGCGCTTACGTCAAACACGTCCATATCAAGGATTCCGAGGGCGAAAATTCATACGCGCTGGTCGGCGAAGGTTCGCTCCCTATAACGGATATAATGGACGCTTTAAAATCGGTAAACTACGGCGGGTTTATTTCCATTGAGTGGGATCCGACGTGGGACGAGGAATTAGGCGATATAGACGTCATATTCACGCATTTTATAAATTATATGGCGAGATTCGACACTTCAAAGTCCGAAAAGCCGCTGTATAAGAGTGAAAATTCGCAAAACGGCAGGGGAAGTTACCTCTGGAAAAAATCCGAGATAATCGAAAAGACTTTTCCCGAAGTCTTGGACGCCATGGTCAAAAATTTCCCCGACCAATACGCGTTTAAATACACGACTTTAAACTATACGAGAACTTACTCGCAATTCCGCGACGACGTCGACGAGTTTGCGCGCGCTCTCATTACTTTAGGCGTTAAAAAGGGCAGCAAAGTCGCCGTTTGGGCGACGAATATACCCGAGTGGTTCATATCTTTCTGGGCGGTAACCAAAATCGGCGGCGTACTGGTCAGCATGAACACCGCTTATAAAATTTACGAGGCGGAATATCTCTTAAAGCAATCGGACACCCATACGTTGGTTATGGTAAAAGGTTATAAAGATTCCGATTACAGCGCTATAATCGCCGAACTTTGTCCGGAACTGAGCGAAAAGGCGGACGGAGAATTTCTTCACTCAAAGCGTCTGCCGTTTTTGAGAAACGTCATTACGGTCGGTTTCGAGCAGAAAGGTTGTCTTAGTTGGTCTCAAGCCGTAAGCAGGGCGTCCGAAACGCCGATAGAGGAAGTTTACCGCATGCAAGCCGAAACCGATATTCACGACGTGTGCAACATGCAATACACTTCCGGAACTACGGGGTTCCCGAAAGGTGTCATGCTCACGCATTACAACGTTGTCAATAACGGAAAGTGCATAGGCGACAGAATGGATCTGTCCACCGCTGACAGGATGATGATACAAGTTCCGATGTTCCATTGTTTCGGCATGGTTCTTGCAATGACCGCCTCGATGACGCACGGCGTAACGCTTTCGCCCATACCGTATTTTTCGCCCAGGTCTTCGCTCGCTTGCATAAATCAAGAGAAGATTACCTGTTTTCACGGGGTTCCGACTATGTTTATCGCGATGCTCGAGCATAAAGACTTTGCAAAAACCGATTTTTCGTATATGCGTACCGGCATAATGGCGGGTTCGCCGTGTCCGGTTTCGGTAATGCAAGACGTAGTGGACAAAATGAATATGAAAGAAATAACCATCGTTTACGGTCAGACTGAGAGTTCGCCCGGCTGTACGATGAGCAGTACCGACGACAGTCTGGAAGTAAGGGTTACGACGGTAGGCAGAGCGCTTCCCGAAGTGGAGTGCAAGATAGTCGACCCGGAAACCGGCTTGGATTGTCCGGACAACGTAACCGGCGAATTCGTGGCGAGGGGTTACAACGTGATGAAAGGTTATTACAAGATGCCGCTTGCGACCCGAGCCGCCATCGATAAAGACGGTTGGCTGCATACGGGCGACCTCGCTTGCAGAACGCCGGAGGGCAATTATAAGATAACCGGCAGGCTTAAAGACATGATAATTCGTGGCGGCGAAAATATTTACCCTAAAGAGATAGAAGAATTTATCTATACGCACCCTGCGGTAAGAGACGTTCAGGTTATCGGCGTTCCGGACGAGCAGTACGGGGAAGAGATACTTGCCTGCGTAATACTTAAAGACGGCGCGTCGCTGACCGAGGCGGAACTGAAAACCTTCGTGGCGGAGAATATGGCAAAACACAAAGTCCCGAGATATATCGATTTCGTCGACGCGTTCCCGATGAACGTCGCCGGCAAAATACTTAAATACAAGATGAGAGAGGCGGCTATAGAAAAATACGGGCTTGAAAAGGCTGCCTCGGTAGTTACGGCATAATATGAAGATAATTGACACCCATTGCCACGTTTACCCGGACAAGATAGCGGATAAAGCCGCCAACGCGACGGGAACGTTTTACGATTTGCCCACGCATTTCAACGGCAGTATATCTAGGCTTATCGAGAGAGGAAAACTTGCGGGTATAGACCACTACGTCATAAATTCGTTGGCAACCACTCCCGCTCAGGTCAAAGCGATAAATACTTTCATTTCGTCGGTCGCAAACGCCGATAAAAAGACTTTTACGGGTTTAGGCACCCTTCATCAAGACCTTACGGACGTAGAGAGGACTATCGACGAAATAATTGCGCTCGGGCTTAAAGGAATTAAACTTCATCCCGACATACAGCGTATTAGCCTTACAGACGAGAAAGTTCTCAATTTCTTCGAGGCTAATAATGGCAGATTGCCGTTTTTGATACACTTCGGCGATAAGCGCTATAACAATTCCAATCCCGAAGAGGTAAAGCCCGTCTTGGAGGCTTTTCCAAACACTCTGTTTATAGGCGCGCATTTCGGCGGATGGTCGATTTGGGAAAACGCCGCTCGGGAACTTTACA
>CAMOXE010000096.1 GCA_946628865.1 uncultured Clostridia bacterium
ACTGTTTATCAAAAAGAACAGCGGATCGTCCGACAATGCTTCGCGGCAAAGTTCTACGAACGGAAAGAGTTCGGTTTGGATTTTCCACATCTCGCCGTTAGGACCCCTGCCGTAACTCGGCGGATCCATGATTATCGCGTCGTATTTCCTGCCGCGGCGGATTTCGCGTTGAACGAATTTTTTACAGTCGTCCACGATAAACCTTACGTTTCTGTCTCCAAGTCCCGAAAGCCTAACGTTTTCGCCCGCGCGCTCTACCATGCCTTTGCTCGCGTCGACGTGACACACGCTTGCGCCCGCTTTTAAACACGCGACGGTCGCGCCGCCGGTATAGGCGAAAAGATTTAACACGTTTATCTCTCTCCCGGCGTTTTCGATAAGTTTCATCATGACTTCCCAGTTCGCCGCTTGCTCGGGAAACAGCCCCGTATGCTTAAAACCCATAGGCTTTACTTTAAACTTTAAGTCTTTATATGAAATTATCCACTCCGGCGGCATTTTTTTTAGGATTTTCCACTCTCCGCCGCCGCTTTCGCTACGCAAATATTTGGCGTTTAACGACTTATAGGCGGACATATCCGTCTCGGCGCGCCAAATAACCTGCGGGTCGGGACGGAGGAGTACCACGTCTTTCCAACGCTCTAATTTATAGCCGTCGCCGGTCGCTATTACCGAATAATCTTTCCAACCGTCGGCAATTCTCATTTGTCTATCCTTGTTACCGACAAAGTGAACTTGTCTCCGTTTACTTCAAATTCCTTGACGTAACCGCTATCGTCTACGCCCTCTTTTACGGTTTCCGCCAAGACGTCCGCACCGATGGATTGCGAGTTTTCCTTGAATACCCTCGCGAATATCCCGTCTGCGATGTAGCCGAGCGAAATTCTGTCGGTCACTTCAAATCCCGCCTCTTTACGCATGTTCTGAACCCTCGAGACTATCTCTCTTTCCATGCCCTCGATTAAGAGTTCGTCGGTTATATGCGCGTCGAGTACTACGGTAAGCCCCGCGGAACTTTCGGAGATATAGCCCTCGGCGGATTCGCTGGATATAAGCAAATCGTCTAAGGTAAATTCCACTTCGGCGCCGCCGAGTTCGGTCTTGTAGGTCTTTCCCGCTTTGACGGTAGCAACCACTTCCGCGGCGTTGCAGTTTTCCAAGAAGTTCTTTATCGCTCCGAGTTTCGCGCCGTATTTAGGACCTAAGGTCTTAAGTTGCGGCTTTAATTTATAAGTAACGAATCTCGACGCGTCGGAAAGTATCTCGAATTCCTTAATGTTGAGTTCGTCTTTAGCGATTTCGTATAAGCCCTCCGAAAGGTTTACCTTCCTGTCGGTTGCGACGTAGAGTTTGCCGAGCGGCTGGCGGTTTTTGATATTGCTGCCGTTTCTCGCCGCGCGCCCGAGCGCAACTATCTCGAGTACGTCTTTCATGCCGCTTTCGAGGTCTTTGTCTATCATACTCTCGTCCGCAATCGGGAAATCGCAAAGATGAACGGAGATAGGCGCGTTTTTATAAAACTGCGGCACTAAATTGCGATAAATGCTCTCCGACATAAACGGAACGAAAGGCGCGGTGATTTTCGCCAGCGTGACGAGTACGGTGTAAAGCGTGGTATAAGCCGCCGCCTTGTCGTCGGTCATATCCTTGCCCCAATAGCGTTCTCTGCCGCGGCGAACGTACCAATTCGAGAGTTCGTCGACGTAATCCTGTATCGATCTCGCGGTCTCGAAAATATTGTATTTTTCAAGTCCCTCGTCCACGGTCTTTATAAGCGTGTTGAGTTTGGAAAGCACCCACTTGTCCATGAGCGAGAGTTTGCAGTTCTTGATATCGTATTTCGACGGATCGTATTTGTCTATCTCGGCGTATAACACGAAAAACGCGTAAGTATTCCAGAGCGTACCCATAAACTTGCGCTGTCCCTCGGAAACCGCCTCTTCGTAAAACCTCGACGGGAGCCACGGCGCGCTCGAAGTATAGAAATACCACCTTATGGCGTCCGCGCCTTGCTTGTCGAGTACCGTCCACGGGTCTACGACGTTGCCGATATGCTTGGACATCTTTATGCCGTTTCTGTCGTTGACGTGTCCTAAAACTATACAGTTTTTAAACGAACTCTTGCCGAAAAGCAAAGTGGAAATCGTGAGCAAAGTATAGAACCAACCGCGGGTCTGGTCTATCGCCTCGGAGATAAAGTCCGCGGGGAAATGCTTTTCAAACAGGTCTTTGTTCTCAAACGGATAGTGGAATTGAGCAAAAGGCATGGACCCGGAATCAAACCAGCAGTCGATAACCTCTTTTACTCTGTGCATTTCGCCGCCGCATTTAGCGCACTTGCAAGTCGGCTTGTCGATATACGGACGGTGGAGTTCGATGTCGCCCTCGATATTGCAAGCCTCTTTGAGTTCTTGCTTGCTGCCCATAACGCGGGTATTGCCGCAGTCGTCACACACCCAGATAGGGAGCGGAGTTCCCCAATACCGCTCGCGGGACAAGCCCCAATCGATGACGTTTTCGAGGAAATTGCCCATTCTGCCCGTCTTTATTGTTTCGGGCATCCAATTTACCGAATAGTTAGACTTTAAGAGTTCGTCCTTTATCGCCGTGGTCTTTATAAACCACGAACTTCTCGCGTAGTACAAAAGCGGGGTGTTGCAGCGCCAGCAATGCGGATAACTATGCTCGAACAAAACGTCTTTAAACAGCCTGCCGTCCGCTTGCATATCTTTAAGTATGAGTTTGTCTGCGTCTTTGACGAACATATCTTTATACGGAGTTACGTTTTCGGTAAATCTGCCTCTGTCGTTTACGAGTTGAACGAACGGCAGGTTGTATTTTTTACCGACCTTTGCGTCGTCCTCGCCGAACGCCGGCGCGATATGGACTATTCCCGTGCCGTCGGTAAGAGTGACGTAATCGTCGTTGGTAACGTAATACGCCTTTTCTTTAAACGTGCCTAAGGCGTAAGGGAACAACGGCTCGTACTCTGTATATTCGTAGTCCTTGCCCTTTTTGCGCTCTATCACTTCGTAATCTTCAAACAACGTCGGAACGAGCGCTTCAGCCATTATATAGCGAACTCCGTCGGACTCTATCTCGACGTAATCGTAGTCTTTATGCATGCAGAGCGCGACGTTGGACGGAAGAGTCCAAGGCGTTGTCGTCCAGGCGAGGAAATACGCGTTTTCTCTGCCCTTTACCTTGAATTTTACAAACGCGGAACGCTCTTTTACGTCCTTATACCCCTGCGCTACTTCGTGCGACGAAAGCGCCGTGCCGCAACGCGGGCAGTAAGGCACTATTTTATAGCCCTTGTATAAAAGCCCTTTATCCGAAATGGTCTTTAGCGCCCACCATACAGACTCGATATAACTGTCGTGATAAGTGACGTAAGGATGATCCATATCCACCCAATAGCCGAGGCGGTCGCTCATCTTCTTCCACTCGTTGGTGTATTTCCAGACGGATTCCTTGCACTCTTTTATGAACGGCTCGATACCGTATTTTTCTATGTCCTGCTTGCCGTCGAGTCCGAGTTTTTTCTCTATCTCGAGTTCTACGGGAAGTCCGTGGGTATCCCAACCCGCTTTACGGAGAACGTGCTTACCTTTCATCGTCTGATAGCGCGGGATAATATCTTTCATGACGCGCGTCAAAACGTGGCCTATATGCGGTTTGCCGTTCGCCGTCGGCGGACCGTCGTAAAACGTAAATTCTTCGTTGCCTTCTCTTTGCTCTATGCTCTTTTCAAAGACCTTGTTCTCGTTCCAGAACTCGATGGTTTCTTTCTCCCTGTCCAAAAAGTTAAGGGACGCGTCTACCTTTTTATACATAATTCCTCCAAAATAAAAAAATTTCGCCCGTCAAAGAGGCGAAACCGTCGCTGTACCACTCTTCTTCGTCGGTAAAACCGACCTCGTTCCGCTTTAACGCAGCGCCTACGGCACGGATTACTCTTTTTCGCCCGCGCGGCTCGGGAATGATACCCGCAAAATCTCTTTCCGTCGGCTCTCACCCTGCCCGACTCGCTGTGGGAGATTATTCTGCGGACGCGTTTCCGTCATCGCCTTTATATGATTATATATCATATGATACCAAAAAAACGAAATTAAGTAAAGTAAAATAATTCGTTTTTTGAAAAATAGAAAGTTTCAGACCGAAAAATTCAGCCGCGCCCGCTCGGGCGGGCGCGGCAAAAGACCATTAATCGTAAAACGTTTGGTTGGTTCTCGCAAACGCGAACGCGCAGAGGAACGCCGTGTCCAAATGCTCCTCCGTTGTTTCGATATTGTAGCAACAGTCTGCCGTTATCAAAAACTTTTTGCCCGTCGGGTTGGACATAGACATTTTCGCTATCTCCTGACCCTTTAAAGATACCGTATACGTCATTCCTATGCTGTCTTTGGAAAGTCCGGACTCTATCCTTATGCCTTGCTCGTGAAGATAGTCCCAAATCTTCTTTCCGTCGAACTTAAAATGAGATTTCGTAGCCAATGCGCCTATTAATCCGTCTTGCTCAAGCGTTGCGGTATGTCCGACTTTATGCTCGGTTGTAGTGTTCGTGATATGATTTACGAAATTGAATTTGAACGGCAAAAACAACGTAAATTTAGTCATTATCGCCTCGTATACCACGTTCTTGTTCTCGTCGGTCAGCGTAAAGCCCTGTTTTAACTTCTTATCCGGTTTGAATAAATAAGTTTTAGTTTCCATTTGCCCACTCCTTTTCCTGTTCCTTTAATTTTTTATTTTTCTTTATCGCCACGACGGAAGTCGCAACTCCGCCGGCAATTGCCGCTATTCCGAGCGCTAAAATAACTATCGGAAGAACTATTCCGTTAGGTTGCGCTATGTCGTTAGGATCGTCCGGATTATAACGGATATTGAACTTATCTCCTATTTTATACCCCGTAAATACGCCGTACTCGTTCTCGTATTCAACTCCGTCTACGGTGTACTTGACGTACACGGTAAAAGTAGCGTCATAGTGATTGCCCTCGTCGTCTACAGACTCTTCCTCGTATAACTCGACGTTGCTAACGACCGCTTCGGTCTCGGGAAAATCCTTTATTCTGTTTACCGCTCCGAACACGAAAATGCTGACTATCACAAGTATTATTCCAATCGGTATAAGCGCCATAGCCCAGTATGCGCCTCTGAAAAATTTCGCCGCTTTGTTTAACATTTTATTATCCTCCGATTATGTTATATTATACTGTTTTTTAGTCGCTTTGTCAACAATAACAATCTATTATTATAAATGATTATCATAGATAAATACACATTTATCTCAATATACAACTCGGTGTTCAAAGTCCCAAAAGTACAGCCACTTTTATTGTAAAACTCCAATAATAAATTCTTATTAAGCCCCTCTGAACAAATCATTAAGCAATACTTATAAACTTCTTGACTTGTAGCAATTGCCTATGGTATAATATAATCATAAAAGTAATGGTGGTTTTTATGGAAGAATTAACTGAAGAGATTGAAAAAAAACAATTAAAACATTTTGCCTTTTTTACTGTTTTCCCTGAAATAATCTGCGGTATATTATTGCTTTTATGCGCTGCTTACGGATTGATGCAACCCACATTTAACGGCGAGGGCATAAAAACTTCAGTTATTATATGGATAATCGGAACGGTAATAACAGCAGTAATATATTTTTTACTCAAGGCAATTTCTTCTTATTATGTACTTAGCGTTTATTATTTGAAAAAAATATCGAACGACATTGAAAAAATTAAAAAACACGAACAAGAATAATGTATTAGCGCTATAAATCAAAGGCGAGCCTTCTGCAAATTTGCGGACGGCTCGCCTTTAATAATATCACATTTTACTGCGCTTTTCGCTCTTCTATCATACCCTTGACTTTCATAAGCCTAGTCGTCGCCGCACGCTCGTTTTCGTCGAGTTTGCTCTTGATATACGATATAGTCTCGCCAAGTTGCGGTATCAAGACGTATTCGAGAGCGTTTACCCTGCGCTTGTTGCGCTCTATCTCGATAGCAAGCATTGCCACCGTCTTTTCCACTTCCGCTAAAAGCATGAGTTTGTCTATCACTTTGCTTATCTTTTTTACCGAATAGTCCGCCTCCGACGTCAGTTCGGCGTAAGCGTAAGGCATTTCGCCGTCGCCGCTTTCGGTTACCGTGATAGACGGGACTTCGACGCTCATTATATTCTTGATACCGAAATCCGCGTCGACATGCTTTCGAGGCATGGAAAACGCCTTTTCCATCTCCGACTTTGAAGATAACGCCGTCGCAAACGCGAACTGCTTAAGTCCGTCGGACAGTTCCGACTCTACTTCGTCGCGAAGCCGCTTGTTCTCTTTTATCAGCATGGAAAAACGACGGATCATTTCGTCCGACTTATCTTTAAGCAGTTTATGCCCGCGAACTGCCGTCGCAAGCCTGCTTTTGAGTTTTTTCAACTCCATTCGGGTTGGATTGACGTTAAGCCTTGTCATTTAAATACTTCTCTATATATTTCTCTTTTATTCTCTTGAGTTCCGCCCGCGGTAAAATCTTTAAAAGTTCCCAACCTATATCGAGCGTCTCTTCTATCGTTCTGTTGGTCGTAAAACCTTGAGAAACGTATCTTTTTTCAAATTCTTCGGCAAATTTTGCGTAGAGTTTATCCGTCGCGGTAAGCGCCGCGTCGCCGAGTATCGCCGAAAGTTCTTTCGCCTCTTTTCCTCGCGCGTAAGCCGCAAACAGTTGGTTCATCGTATCCGCGTGGTCCTCGCGCGTTTTGCCGTCGCCTATTCCCTTGTCTTTCAGTCTTGAAAGAGACGGAAGTACGTCTATAGGCGGATTAACGCCCTTTTTATACAAGTCTCGAGACAAAATTATCTGACCTTCGGTAATGTACCCCGTAAGGTCCGGAATCGGGTGCGTCTTATCGTCCTCGGGCATCGTGAGTATAGGAATTTGCGTTATCGAGCCTTCCTTGCCGCGAATTCTTCCCGCGCGCTCGTAAAGCCCGGCGAGGTCGGTGTATAAATATCCCGGATAACCTCTTCTGCCCGGAACTTCCTTTCTTGCCGCAGACACTTCGCGGAGCGCTTCGGCGTAGTTGGTTATATCCGTCATTATGACGAGAACGTGCATTCCGCACTCGAACGCGAGGTATTCAGCGCAGGTAAGCGCCATACGCGGCGTTGCGATACGCTCTATCGCCGGGTCGCTCGCAAGGTTGGTAAATAGTACCGTCCGCTCGATCGCGCCCGTCTTTCGGAAATCTTCTATAAAGTACTGCGCCTCTTCAAATGTTATGCCTATTGCGGCGAATACCACCGCAAATTTACTGTCGGAATTTCTTACCTTTGCCTGCCTTGCGATCTGCGCGGCAAGCGCCGAGTGCGGAAGTCCGCTCATAGAAAACACCGGCAGTTTCTGACCTCTTACCAATGTGTTAAGACCGTCTATAGCGGAAATTCCCGTCTGAATAAACTCGTTCGGGTAATCCCTCGCCGCGGGGTTTATAGGTTCGCCGTTTATATCGAGTTTCTTTTCGGGTATTATCGGCGCTCCGCCGTCTATCGGGTTGCCCATGCCGTCGAATACCCTGCCGAGCATGTCTTTCGAGACCGAAAGCGATAAACTCCTGCCCAAAAACCTCGCCTTAGCAGTGGATATTTTGAGACCTTGCGTTGCCTCGAAAAGTTGTACTACGGCTTTGTCGTCTCTTACTTCCAAGACCTTTCCGCGGCGGATTTCGCCGTTTTCTTCGGTAACTTCAACGAGTTCGTCGTATTTCACGCCCTCCACGCCCTCTACGAGCATCAAAGGTCCGACGACTTCTTTTATCGTCTTATATTCCTTATACATTTTCTCCCTCCGCAGCCAATGCCTTGAGTTCTTTCGTGAGTTCCGCCTCGATGTCGTCGAAACTTCCTATCGCGCTCTCTTCCAAGTATTTCGCTCTGCCGATTTTTTCCTTCGCGGGACAGTTTATAACTTCGTCCAGGTCCGCATACGCCGCCACAGCCTCGTTGCCGAGTTCGTAGAAAAGTTTGATAAGTTTGAGCATTCTGTACTGCTTGTCGAGCGAAGTGTAAGTATCCGTTTCGTGGAACGCGTTCTGATGCAGATAATCCTCTCTTATCATTTTCGCGGTTTCCATAGTCATTCTGTCCTTGTACGACAAAGCGTCCATGCCGACGAGACGGACTATCTCGTCGAGGTTAGCCTCTTCTTGCAGGATATTCATTATGAAGGAACGGAGTTCCATAAAGTCCTCGCCGACGTTCTCGGCATACCACGCGCCTATATTATCCGCGTATAGCGAATAACTTATCAGCCAGTCGATCGCAGGGAAATGACGCCTGTACGCGAGTTGCGCCGACAAGCCCCAGAAAACCTTTACTATTCTTAAAGTAGCCTGAGATACCGGCTCCGAAAGGTCGCCGCCCGGAGGCGAAACCGCGCCGATTGCCGTTACCGAACCGAATTTATCTTCCGAGCCTAAAACCTTGACGATCCCGGCGCGCTCGTAAAACTCGGCAAGCCTCGACGAGAGATACGCGGGGTAACCTTCGTCGCCCGGCATTTCTTCAAGTCTGCCGCTCATTTCTCTCAGCGCCTCCGCCCAACGCGAGGACGAATCCGCCATTATCGCCACGCTGTAGCCCATATCTCTGAAATATTCCGCAACGGTTATTCCCGTATATATCGACGCCTCTCTCGCCGCAACCGGCATGTCCGAAGTGTTCGCTATAAGCACCGTCCTCTTCATAAGCGGCTCGCCGGTTTTCGGATCGACGAGTTCCGGGAATTCGTTTAAAACGTCCGTCATCTCGTTGCCGCGCTCGCCGCAACCGACGTATACTATTATCTCCGCGTCCGCCCACTTGGCGAGTTGGTGCTGGACCACCGTCTTTCCGCTGCCGAACGGTCCCGGAACGGCGGCAACGCCGCCTTTCGCTATCGGGAAAAGAGTGTCTATAACTCTCTGACCCGTTACCATAGGCATGGACGGCGAAGTCTTTGACTTGTACGGTCTCGGCTTTCTTACCGGCCATCTCGTAAGCATGCAAACGGGCTTGTCGCCGTCGGCGGTCTCTATCGTCGCGACGGTTTCGGTCACGTTGAAATCACCCTCCGAAATCGTACGTATCTTGCCCTTTAAGCCGTGAGGGAGCATTATTTTATGAAGTACTATCGGCGTTTCCTGCACCGTACCCAAAACGTCGCCCGGCTCAACGTATTCGCCGGGTTTTTTTACGGGCGTGAAGTGCCAGCGCTTTTCGTGGTCGATATTGTCCACTTTTATGCCGCGGGTTATTCTGTCGCCGTATTTTTGTACTATCTTAGCCAGCGGACGCTGTATTCCGTCGAATATACCCTCGATAAGTCCCGGGGCGAGTTCGACAGAAAGCGGCATGCCGGTAGACACAACTTCGTCGCCGACTCCAAGCCCCGAAGTCTCTTCGTATACCTGTATGGACGCGCGATCGCCGCGGAGTTCGATAACCTCGCCTATAAGTTGTTTTTCGCCGACTTTTACGACGTCGTACATCTTTACGTCCTGCATATTCTCCGCAACTATCAGCGGTCCGGAAACCTTTACGATTCTTCCCTGCATTATCTTTCCTCTCTCTGAAATAATATGTCTACGCCCAGAGCGCGTTCCATTTGTTCTTTCATTTTCGTCTTGGCGTAACCCGTCGAGCCGTTCTCGCCCGGCACGGGTACTATTATCGGGTATGCCGATTCGTTCATTCTGTTTATTAAATCGTCGAGGCCTTCCGCTAAATCGTCAGTCAAAAATATCACGCTATACGACGGAGCGATTTTTTTAAGCGTAGCGCGCGCCTTTGGCTCGTCGTCGCAAACGTAAGCGTCGACGCCGCCGGCTTTGAACGCCAAAACGCCGTCGCCCCTGCCGATTATCGCGGTCTTACCCTTCATATCCGCTCCTTAGCCTCCTCTTTATATCCTCGCTTTCAGCGCCGCTGAGTTTCCCCGCAAGCACTATCCTCGCGTTTCTTATTTCCGCGTATTTATAATAGGTATAAAGCAATATCGGGGTTATCCCCTCGCTTGCAAATCTCTTTTCCTTTAATTTATCCATTGCGAAATCGTCCGCCGCAAGCTCGAATTTAAGGAGAGATTTACCCTCTTTCTTTTCGGAAATTCCCTTTTTTAAAAGTTCGAAGTAATCCGTGAACTTGAGCGCCGAAAGCGCTTTTTCCTCTTTGCCGGAAGTTATAAGGTCGAGAGTTTTAAACGCTATCTTTCCGCCGGGTACATATTCGCAAGCCGCCGCTTTTAAGTCGCCGCTACGAAGCGCGACAGACAAATTCAAAGCGTCTATCTCGTGAACGATAAACTCTTTCCACTCCTTGCCGTAGACGGTCTTTTTCATATACGCGTAGTAGGCGCGTTTAAAAAGCGCGCTGAGCGCTCTTCCCGTAGCCTCTCCGCTTGTGAACAAGCGCGCCCCGTCGTCTATTGCCGAGGCTATAGGCGCGTAAACGGAGATTTTTTTGCCGTTTATATACTCTTTCAGATCGCTTATTCCGATAAGCCCCTCGGGCATAAAACCGACTTCGGGCGCGTCGGCGAACTTTACCCTGAGGGCGTATTCCGCGTTGAAAAAATCGTATTTCGCCGCGACGGCGCGCAAAAACTTCTCGGTGGGCGAATACTTCTTTAAAAAACCGAAGTATTCTTCCCACAAAGCGATCGCGAGTTTTTCGTACTCCGACGGCTCGGTTTCCCCGTCCGCCGCAACGCCGAATAAAATTTTAACGGCGTCTTGGAAACTCTCGCTGTCCGCCGCTTGCAAAAACGCGCGCTTTGGTATGAGATTTTTTTCTCTCGACTTTATAAGTCCGTTTACGAATACCGCGTCCATCAGCCAAACAGTTCGGCGGCGACTTCCGCCTCCGTACTCTCCCTCGCCGCGGCGCAAAGCGCGGCAAAACTCAAGTCTTTATCGCAGGTTTTACCCGAAAGCACGATTCCGCCGTTAAACTTGCCGCCGCCTGTCGCCTTTATTCCCAAAGCCTTCGCGGAGGCAAGCGCCTCGACTTCTTCCGCGCTTGCCGGACAGTTCGCCGCAAGCACCGCCGTTTCGCCCCTTTCGGCGTATTTTGAAATGAGCCTGTCCGCCAAAGCCAAAAATTCGGCTTTAGTCGTTTTGTTCAGTTTTTGTACGACGCGAAGATACACGGTTTCGACGATGCTTTGCTTTGCCCCGAGCAATATCTTCTTCTCTTCTATCGCCCCGAGCGTGCGTTTGCCGCGAAGTATATCGTTTGCCGCCGTCTCCGCCGATAAACGCTGCTTTTCGGCGTATTCCGCCGCCTGCCGCGTCGCCGCGGCTATAGTCTCTTCGGCGTACTTTTCCGCGTCGGATATTATCTTTTCAGCCTCCGCTCTGCCGCCCGATTTTATGCGCTCCACGAGCGCGTCGCCGGTAGCGGAAGTCAAATTTACGTTTTCCATTTTTATATCATTATGCCGAGTACGAGCGCAAGTATCGCGTAGAACTCTACCATCGCCGGGAACAAGACGTATTTACCCGAGCCTTCACTGTTTTTGCCGATAGCGTATATGCACGCCGTGGCGGTCTTGCCCTGAAATATTGCCGACGCCATGCCGGTTACGCCCAAGCCTATGAGCGCGCCGAACGCTATCCAGCCCGCCGAAGTCGCCGTAATCGCCGTTACCGTACCCAATTTCATTACCGCAAGTACGAATCCGTAAATACCTTGCGTAGCGGGCAATAACGCGAGTACGAGAACTTTAGAAAATTTCTTTCCGTCCTCCGCAATTACGCCTGCCGCCGCAGAACCGGTCTTGTAAAGACCGAAAGCAGAACCCACACCGCACAAAATCATGCACAGAGCCAATCCGATAGTACCTATTGCAGCACCTTCCATGTTTTTATTCCTCCGAATATAATTGTCTTATTTATTTAAAACGGCTTGATTGTCCGCTTTGAAATACAAATGTTCGCGTTTTAAGCCGAACGGCGAGAAAAGTTCGCCCTCGCCCTCGTAAAACTTGCCGTAAAACTCGACATATTGAAGTCTTGCGTCGTGGATATACGCGCCGAGAAGGTTTATCGCGAGGTTGAAGAGGTTTCCGACCACTATCAACACTACGCCCGCGATTTTTCCGCCGAAACCGAGCGGGAACAACATCCCGATAGCCAAAGTGTTCGTAAATATCGAGGCGATCTGCGCGCCCGACAGCATAAGTCCGTAAAGACGGGCGTAACTCAATATGTCCGAAACGTAGTTTATCAATCCGTAAAGCGAAGTGAACGGCTTTATTATCTTGCCTGCGCCCTTTTCGCCGATGCCGGAAGTCAAAATCCCGACCGCGAGCGCGCCGACGGCGACGTAGCCGCCGTAAGTAGACAACGAGGAATTACCCGTCGCCATGCCGAACACGAACACTATCAGCGCAAACATCGCTATCGCCCATACTATTCCGTCGAAAACACCTTCTAAGTACTTCCTTCTCGAAAAACTCTGCGCGGCTTTAAGCAAAAGCCCCACGCCGATCTGCGCCGTTCCTAGCGCTAAACACCACATAAGTATCGACGGAACGTTTATGCCCGCAACCGAGGTCATAGCCGAAATCTGGTCTAAATGCGCGGCGTAAAAGGCGTTGTAAGCCTCGCCGAGGTTATTTCTTAAAAGCGGAAAGCCAAGCCAACTGTCGAACACCGCGCCGAAAATGACGGCGAATATCCCGCCGAAAGCGAACACTTTCGCCATGCGGTAAAGAGTAGTCCCCGCGCGTTGCTTTGCGGCGAATAGAAATCCGCCGACAAGCATAAGCAGTCCGTAACCGACGTCCGCCATTATGACGCCCATAAACAGCGAGAAGAAAAACGACATTACCGCGTTCGGATCGAGCGCTCCGTAAGCCGGCGAAGAATATAAATTCGTTACCGCCTCGAAGTTGGACACAACCTTGCCGTTTTTGGTCAAAGTGGGCGCAAACTCGTCGCGCGGAACTGTTTTAAACTCCATCGCCGCCGCGTCCGTGACGTTTTTTACCGCGGCGCTTACCGCATCCGCGCTCTCGGTCGGGACGTAAGCCTCGAGTAAAAACGCGGTCTCGGTCTTTCCGAATTGCTCCTCCGCCTCGGCTTTTTCTCCCGAAAACGCGAGGTAGTCGGAATATATCTTCAAATCCCTTATATCCTCGGCGTACTTCGCCTCGGACGAAATAAGTTCCTTTTCCTGACGCTTTAATGCGTTTTGTCTGAAATCGAGTTCGGCGATTTTATCTTTCGCCGTGTATTCCCCGTCGCATATAAATCTCTTAAAGCCGAAAGACGATAAAATATCTTCCGCTGTTTTCTCGTCGGATTTCAAGTACACGGCGACGACCGCCGCCAAACCGCCGACCTTTTCAAAGACCTCGAGCGCCACGCCCGCCTCGGACGCCGCAAGCGCGAGGCTTTCGGATTTTTCCGCGCCGACAGTACCGACCCGAACGCACGAATACGCCGTGTCGGCAAGCGCCGAAAACTTTAAGTTTATAGGTTTAAACGCACTATACTCCGCTTTTTTGGTTTTTAACGCGGAGATTTCAGAGTGAATTTCGGCTATTTTCGCCTCGCTGCTCTCGACGGATTTAAGTATCTCGAATATTTTTTCCGAATTGTTTTCAGACGCGAAAAACTCCGCCGCTGTTACGCCGAAACCGTCCTTGACGCCTATTTTCTCGCCTTTTTTTGCAAGGCTTTCGGCGGCGGCGTAAATTATCGCCGTCGCTTTTTCGACGCGCTCCCTTTCGGCGGCAAGGCTTTCCGTTCCCGCCGCGCTGCCGCGCGTCGTAAGGGCGTATTCTTTAGCGGAACGTATCTGCGCCGCGCCGCATTTTTGCAGTTCGTCGAGTATTGCGCTCTTATCCTTTTCAAGGGCGACGAGCGTTAAAACCGACATCTCGGCTACAGCCATTAAAATCCTCCGCTTATTATCTCGCGCGCTATTTTTTCGGCGAGCATTTCCGCTTTTTTATCTAAATCGAGTTTCATAGCCTCGCCCGCCGCTAAGGCGTTATCGGTGGTCTTTTTGTATTCTTCTTCGGCGCGCATAGACGCGGACACCATTAAATTCGACCGCACCGCTTTGGCGTTTTTCTTGGCGCTCGCAGTTATCTCCGCCGCGCGGCTCTCCGCGCCGAAACGGATTTCATCCGCGCGCGAGAGGGCTGCGTCTTTTTCTTTTTTTACGCGCTCTTCCGCTTCGCGAACCTTTTCCAAAACTTCCTCTATCATCTCTTTCTCCGAAAAAAAAGCCATCACAAAATTTCTTTATTTTTTTGCGACAGACTCCACCGATATTTATTTTAGTATATTATATACAATTATATCCGCTTTGTCAATTATTTTTAAGACGAATAATGCCGATTAATATTTTACAAAACTTATAAAATATGTTATAATGACTATATTAATTATTCGGAGAATTTAAATGGACCCCGACAGTTTTACGCTTTTTATAGTGCTTATGGTGATTCTTATCGCCTTTTCAGCGTTCTTTTCGGCTACCGAAACCGCTTATTCCTCGCTCAACAGAGCGAGGCTTAAAATCCGCGCGGAAAGCGAGAAAAGATCCGCTCGGCTGGCGCTGAAACTCGCCGACAATTACGATAAACTGCTTTTTACGATACTTATCGCAAACAATCTCGTAAACATACTGCTCGCAACCATTTCAACCCTGTTCTTCTCTACGATAATCAAAAACGGCAGCGCGGCGACTACCGTCTCGACGGCGGTTACTACCGCGGCGGGACTTATCTTCCGCGAAATAACGCCGAAAACGCTCGCGAAAGAGTTTCCCGAGAGTTTTGCCTGCGCGGCGAGTTATTTCATATACTTTTTCATGGTCGCGCTCTACCCCTTAAACCTATTTTTTACGGGCTGGAAACTTCTGCTTAAGAAATTGTTCCGCTTTAAAGGCGACGACGTAATTACCGAAGAGGAACTTTTAAACTACGTCGAAGAGGCGAACGAGGACGGAACTCTCGACCAAAACGAAACCGAACTCATTTCTTCGGCGATAGAGTTCAACGACTCGGAAGTGGGCGATATTCTCGTGCCGAGAGTGCAAATGGTGGCGATCGACGTCGATACGCCGCTGTCGGAAATAAAAAAATTATTTTTCGACAACGGATTTTCGCGTTTGCCCGTATATAACGGCTCGATTGACAGCATAATAGGTATGATACACGAAAAAGACTTTTTCGAGGCGCTCGAGAAAGGCGCAAAAAACATAAAAGGCATAGTTACCACTATCGCTTTTGCGACCGAACACATGAAAATTCCGGTACTTTTGAGGAGTATGCAACGCCAGCAGGTGCATATGGCGGTCGTGGTGGACGAGTACGGCGGAACGCTCGGGCTTGTAACTCTCGAGGATATTTTAGAGGAACTCGTCGGAGAGATCTGGGACGAACACGACGAAGTGGTAGACTATTTCAAAAAGACCGACGACAACGTCTATACGGTTGACGGAAACGCCGAAAAAGAAGAGTTTTTCGAGTTGTTTTCGATTGCGGACGAGGAGTCGGACTCGAACACCGTCGGCGGCTGGATAGTGGAAAAGTGCGGGGATATACCGTCCCTCGGCTACACTTTCACTTATCAGAACCTCGAAATCGAGATAACAAAGCGAACGATCAAAAAGGTCTTGGAAATAAAAGTCAAAATAAACGAAAATAAAGGCGAAGATGAAGAATAAAAAATTAGGTCTTGTATTAGGCTCGGGCGGCTCGCGCGGCATCGCGCACGTCGGGTTTTTGCAAGCCCTGGACACAAAGCGAAAAAAGGTGGCCGCGATTGCCGGGTGTTCTATGGGTCCGGTGGTCGGCGGGCTGTACAGTAGGGGCATGACGCCCGCGGAAATGCTTTCCGTAGTAAAAAAACTGAAAACGAGCGATATAGTGGACTTTTCTTTGGGCGGATTTTCGGGTAAATCTCTACTCAAAACCCAGAAAATGACCAATCTTTTGGATAGTCTGTTCGGCGGCGTCAAGTTTAAGGATTTAAAGACGAAGTTCATGTGCAACGCGTTTGATATAATCGAGGGAAAGCCCATATGGTTTTCGCGCGGCGACGTATCGAAAGCGGTACGCGCAAGTTCGTCGATACCGATAGTGTTCAAGCCCGTCGCCGACGGAAAGAGATTGCTCGTAGACGGCGGCGTAAAAATTCGCATGCCGATAGAGGCGGTAAAGAAAATGGGCGCGGACGTCATCGTCGGCGTGGACGTACTCGGATCGCTTAGGAAAACTTTTAAAGACAACAATATAATCGACCGCTCTTTAAGGATAATCGACGCGGTTGACTGGGCGATAACGAGCGAACGCTACGAAAAAAGCGAGTACGACCTCCTCCTCATGCCCGAACTCGGAGATATGAGCCAATATCTCGTCAAAGACCTCGTGTTCGCCTATGAAAAAGGCTACGAACTCGGAATACAAAACGCTGATAAAATCAAAGAACTTTTAAAATGACAAACTGAATGACCGATTAAATCGGTCTTTTTTGTTATAAAAAATCGAATAAAACCGCTAAAATTATATAGTTATGAGAAGACCTTTTATTTGCGTTTAATTATTTGACAATATTTCTTCTTTATGTTAAAATAAATGAGCAACACTAATTGAATAAATTTTTTCTCGGAAGACTATACCTTTTAGGTAGAGTTTGCCTATTTTGCAATAAATGTCTTTCGGGAATTTATGAAATTAGTGTTGCAACTAAACGAAGTGGGCGCTTTACAAGTGTCGCCTTCGTTTTGAGGCGGCATTTTTTGTAAATGGGGAATTATGAAATGAAAAAAAGTCAACTTTATATCTAACCGTAATTTTATTGATATTTTCAATCTTACTAACTACGTCGTGCGTTTTTTCAAATAACGAAGACGCGGAAGACGTTTCGGAAGAAACCGTTAAATCCGAAACACAAGGCTACGGATATTATTATGATCCGTTTGACGATTACGACGATCCCGAATATTACGATTGACACTAAGTCGCGGGCGGAAAAATTTTCCGCCCGCGACTTAAAACTTTTTATAAATCAGTTTTGCCTGAACCTATACTCCGTCTTGGAATAGAATTCCTCGTCCTTTTCAAGTGTTTTGCCCTTAAAGTTCGGTTGATTGACAAAGTTCGGATAAAACTGCGTTTCAAGACAAAGCCCGTATCTTCTGTCTATTTCTTCGCCGCCCGCTATCTTTCTTTTAGTGAGAAAATTCCCGCTGTAAATCTTCTCCGCGTCCCAAAGCCTGTGCGAAAACCCGCCACCGCAAATCCTGTTGGCGACTCTTCCTATAGTCGCCCCCAAATAACCGTCGTATTTTGCGTAATCTTCTTCGTTTTTATAGCAGAGTACCGTTTCCGTTCCCTTGAACTTAAGAGAAACGAGCGTTCCGGCAAAAGGCGAAACCGTAAATTTTACGCACCCGCTTTCAATAGCGCAAAACGACGTTTTTACTCCGCTAAAAAAACGTCTTGGTTATGAAAATCTCTAAACCGATAAGTATCAGTATTATTCCGCCCGCTATCTCGGCTTTGTTTCCGAACATATCTCCGAACTTCTTGCCGACGTTTACCCCCGCGAACGATATTATAAACGTCTCCGCCGCTATTATCGTAACGATAATCGCCGCCGACAACGGCGACACGTCCGCCATCGTAAAGCCTACCGACAAAGCGTCGAGAGACGTCGCCACAGCCTGACCGAAAAGCACCGCCACCGTAAGCCGTTTCACGGTTTGTTCGTCCCTTTCTTCTAAACCGCCTTTCACGGCCTTTATACCTAAAAACCCGAGAATAACGAGGGAAATCCACGGTATAACCTTTTCAATCGACTTGAAAAGCGCCGCGCCCACGAAATAACCGATAAGCGGCATTACGCCTTGAAACACGCCGAAAAACGCCGCGATCAAAGCAACCCTTTTTACAGGCATTTTCGGCTCGTTAAAGCCGTTCGTCATCGATACCGCCAAAGCGTCGGCGGCAAGACCTACGCCGAGAAGTATTCCGCGTATTACGAGTTCCGCGCCTATCATCCGATATTCTTTAAACTCCCTATAAATAGCGGCAAGTCGTCTTTTAACGATATTATCGCGTACACGAACGGTCTGTCTAAAACTATCTCGACGGTATTGCCCGGTCCTACGCTCGTAGCCATTTCGCCTATCCCCGTAACCGCCGCGGCTTTAGTGCCTTTTCTGTCTAATTCTATTTTCGTTTTCTGCAAGACGAAATCGATATATACGCCGTCTGACATCTTGGAAAAGTCCGCCTTGTTCGGCGAAAACGCCGAAATTATGCCCATATCTTTAAGCGCGTCGCACAGGTCTATTGAAAAATCGCTCTTAAACTCCGGAATTTTCGCTTTTACCGTAACGTGTTTTACGTCGGAAATCGCGCCGAGAAGTTTTTCGCCGTCGACGCCGCTTATAAACTCGTCTATATCCGTCCCCTCTTCGGGCAGTATAGCCATAAACGCGTAATCGCCTTTATAGCGTTTTAAAAACCCGTCGCCGCCGTTATACGAAAAATACTCATGCTCCGTCGAAGAAAGCATCGTAACGGCTTTATCCTCGCCGTTTTTATTGCGGAACGTCCAAGGCTTTATATCCTTATTTTCGTACTTTTCCGCCCACTCAGCCTCGAAATACAAGGCGTTTAAAAGATACGAATAGTAATCGGGCGAAGTCTTGTCTATTATCTTATCTATCATGCCTTGCGTTTTGTTGGAAACCCAATTGTTAATATCGCTAACGAGCGCGGTGTCAAAGGTCGATCTGTACACCTCCGCGCCGTAATATCCCTTCGCCGCGTTTAAAAATTCTCGTTTCGGTTGCGGCATGACGGCGTTAAGCCATATGGAATTCGCGTATTTTACGCTGTTATTTCCGTCGCTTAAAATAGTTTTAAACGCTCCGTTTAAGTCGCTTAAAGGTAGCCCCATCGCGCTCTCGAACTCCGAAAGAGTTTCGCCGTCGGCGCCGTTAAACGCCATGGATAAGCACGTCGCCGCGGACAAAGGCGAAATGAATACGTTGTCCTCGCCGTTTACGCGCTTGAAAAGTTCCGACGTAAAGCCGTAGTAAGCGTTTTTAAACCCGTCGGTTACCTCTTTGCCCTCGACGTTTACCTGCAACGCCGACGTCAGTTCCTCTGCGCGAACCGTCTTTTCTTTATAATCTCTTCCGCAACCGACGATTGCAACCGATAGCGAAACCGCGATTATTGCCGCAATTGTTTTTTTCATAATTTTATCTCCTTTTTATCGAGATATGAAAGCGTTCCGCCGCTAAAAGCAAAGATTATTCTGCTTGCGGTCAGCCTTTGACTTCTCGCGCCGAATTTTTTATTTATACTCTCTTTCCCGTACTTACCGTCGCCGATTATGAAGTTCCCGATATACGCAAGGTGCGCCCGTATCTGGTGAGTTCGCCCGGTTATCAGTTCCACTTCCAAAACCGTGCTGTTTTCTCTCTCTTCCAAAGTCCTGTACGCCGTTATTATTTCCTTATAACCCTTTTTATAGGTCGGGGAAATATCCGCTTTCGCGGCTTTCGCGTCCTTGAAGAGATAGGCTTTAAAAACGCCCGCGCTCTTTTTCGGTCTGCCGTAAACTTCGGCGGTGTAAAACTTCTTGACCGTTCGGTTTTTAAACGCCGCGTATAATTCCTCTTCGGCTTTTGCGTTCAGCGAAAAAATTATTATCCCGTCCGTATTCGTATCCAGCCGATGCGCAGGCTCTGCGGTGTGATACTCCGCCTTTACGCGTTTCGCAAAGTCCTCGTAGTTTTCGCCCTTGGGCTTATACGCCGCGAGAATATTTTCGTCCGCGTACAAAACTTTGAGTTCGCGCGCCTCGCCGTCGTAATATACGGTTATCTCGTCGCCGCAAGACGTCTGAAGATCGGAAGAAACCCTTTTGCCGTTTATCTTGACGTCTTTTTTTCGGATAAGTTGCTTTGTCTTGACGTAACTTATATCGCTTTTATAAAAGCCGCGAAGTTCGTCCGAAAGAAACCCTCCGCTCGAATAGAAAACTTTCATTTGTTAAATTATAACACTAAGCCGAGCATTTTGCAAACGAAATATATGAAATACGCAAATAATAGCGCTATTATAAACTGCCACACGGCGGAAAAGGCGGCGTAGCGTTTCCCCGCGGTTTTCGCGGTGGCGGACATCGCCGCTACGCAGGGCGTATACGCGTAGCAAAACGCCGTAAACGAAAGACCTTCCGCAAAGCCGAGACCAAGCCCCGACGGAAAGAGCGCGGCAAGCGCCGAAACCACGCCCTCTTTTGCGAATATCCCCGTTACCGCCGCCACGGCGTATCGCCAATCTTTTATGCCCATAGGCGCGAATAACGGACTTATAGCCTTACCTATGTACGAAACGAAGGATTTTTCGGATACCGTTTCAACGTAGGCAAAATCTATCGTTACCCTGCTTAATATGAATAGCGCGACGGACGCTAAAACTATAGTCGTCCCAAGCCGTACTATAAAGTTTTTAGCGGAAGAAAGCGCAGACCCGATTAAAATTCCGAATTTGACCGTTCTGACGTTCGCGAGTTCGAATATAAGCGGCTTTGGCGTATCTTTTATTAAAGTTTTATAGAGAAAAGCGGAGTTTAAAACGGGAAAAATTATCGATAAAACATAAATGACCGCTATTATCAAAAATGCGTATTCGCCAAAGCAGTATTTGGCTACGAACGCGTAAACGGGCGTCTTTGCCGAACACGACGTAAAAGGCAAAGAAAGCGCCGCGCGACGGCGCACGGACTTGTCCTCGATTCCGCCGCAAACGCTCGCCGCCACCGCGCCGCAACCGTAGCCGCATAAAAGCGCATAGACCGCTTTTCCTCCGAGTCCCGCTTTTTCGAGCAAGCCGTCGATCGCTACGGCGAGCCGCGCGATAAGCCCCGACTGTTCCATAGCGGTCAGACATGCGGACATTATCGCCACCTGCGGCAAGAACTCCGCCGCGGCACCCACCCCGCCGATTAACCCCTCTACCACAAGGTCTTTTACAAACGGCGTGCAAAACCCCGATAAAAATCTATCGAAAACACGCATTAAAACACTTATAGCCGCACTTATCAGTTCGCTTAAGTAGTTGCCGGGGCTAAAAGCGCCGAATGCGAGGTATACCGAACATATCATAAGCGAAAGAAAAGCGAGTATGCAAATAATCGGCCGCTCAAAGAAATCGTCGAGCGGGCGGCTCACTTCCGGCATAGTATAGTAAGCGTCCAATTCCGCCGCAGTAATCGTTTTGCCGCAATAATCGCGGGATACGACCTCTTTTAAAGCCGACTTGAATTTCTCGGCGCAGCGTTTATCGTTCGCCTCGCCCGTAAAGACTTTAATTCCCGTCGCCTTTTCGTACCCGGACGAGTCGAATTTGCCTTTGTTTTTCAAAAAGTCCCCGTATAAGTTGATAAACACCACTATAGGCAGTTTAAGTTTTTGGCACTCGTTTTGAAGAGTTAAAGATTTTTTAAGCGACGCAGCGTCCGCGACGAGAATTATTCCGTCGTAATTTTCTTTTCTTAAAGCCTTTAAGGTTTCCCCCTCTTCGGCGAGGTCGGATTTTAAAGTGTATACGCCGGGGAGATCGCTTAAAACGTATTCTTCGCTGAGGTAGTTATAACTTCTGTCCTCGCGCGTAACCGTCACGCCGTGCCAATTGCCGACTTTGAGCGACGCACCGGTAAGCGAATTGACGAGAGTAGACTTGCCTGCGTTCGGGCAACCGATTACCGCTATCTTTCTCAAGTCTCCACCTCAATTTTTGCCGCCGCGCTTTTACCCAGCGCCACCTCTGTCCCGCAAATTATATATATCCCGCCGCCGAAACGGTAATTCCTTTTGAGGGTTATCTTTTCTCCGATGATTATTCCGAGTTCTTCGGCTCGCCTTTTGGATTCGCCCGAGAGTTTAACGGTTTTTATCGTGTATTTTTCGCCTTTCAAGGCGTCGCTTAATAACATAATAAATTATATGCGGCAAAAAACGTTTTTATTTGAAAATCGTTTGACAGCCGAAAAATTTTGGTATATAATATTCTCAATTCGACAGGGGTGTCTGTCACGTTTCGCGGTAAACCTCCGCGACGAGGCAGTCTGAGATTATACCCTTTGAACCTGACAAGGCAATGCTTGACCGGGGAGTTTGTTTTTACTTTGTAAAAAAATCCGAACCGTCAAGGTTCGGATTTTCGTTTTATATCGGCAAAACCGATAAGTTTATTGAATTTTTCCCGCTAAACACTGCGTCGGATTTGAGATTTTACCGCATTACTCGGCGCAACGTCAGTTCCTGTTGGAGTGTATGGGCGCAGGGATTCTGCCGCCGCGAGAGATAAACTTTTCCGCGGAGTAAGGATTTACATTCATCACGGGCGCGCCGCCGAGCAGTCCTCCGAACTCCACCATATCGCCGACCTTCTTACCGATTGCCGGTATAAGCCTTACGGCGGTGGTCTTGTTGTTTACCACGCCTATGGCGCACTCGTCCGCGATTATCGCGGATATGGTAGAGGCGGGAGTATCGCCGGGAATCGCTATCATATCCAGCCCCACGCTGCATACGCACGTCATTGCCTCTAATTTTTCGAGACAAAGCGCGCCGCGTTCCGCCGCGGATATCATGCCGAGGTCCTCGCTGACGGGAATAAACGCGCCGCTAAGTCCCCCTATATGGTTGGAAGCCATAACACCGCCCTTTTTTACGGCGTCGTTTAATAGCGCGAGCGCGGCGGTAGTGCCGTGGCAACCGACGCTTTCAAGCCCCATCGCCTCCAAAACGTAGGCTACGCTGTCGCCGACGGTAGGCGTGGGCGCGAGCGAAAGATCTATTATTCCGAATTTGCAACCGAGACGCTTTGCCGCCTCGTTCGCAATAAGCATCCCCGCGCGGGTTATCTTAAACGCCGTGCGTTTGACGGTCTCGGCTACTTGCGTCAAATCCGCCGCGTACCCGCCGTTTATGCTTTTTATCGCCTGTTCCACCACTCCCGGACCGGACACGCCGACGTTTACGGAGCATTCGCCCTCGCCGCCGCA
>CAMOXE010000097.1 GCA_946628865.1 uncultured Clostridia bacterium
CGTCGGCAAGACGACGACGTGCGTAAACATGTCGGCGTATCTTGCCAAAGCCGGCAAGAAAGTGCTTTTAATCGACGCCGACGCGCAGGGCAACGCGACTACGGGTCTCGGTTTCGATAAGAGCAAACAGCAGAAATCTCTTTACAATGCGCTTATAGGCGGCGAAAGCCTGAGCGCCGTAACGTTAAAGACGGGCGTTGAGAATTTATATCTCGTGCCGTCGAGCATAGATCTTGCCGGCGCGGAAGTCGAACTGGTCGAACTCAAAAACCGCGACAAGCGTCTTTCGGATCTCGTGGAAGAAGTTCGGGGAGAGTACGATTACATAACTATCGACTGTCCGCCGTCTTTGGGGCTTTTGACTATAAACGCGCTGATAGCCTCGGACGAGGCGATGATTCCTATACAGTCCGAGTATTACGCGTTAGAGGGGCTGACGCAACTCGTCAACACCATAAAACTCGTTTCGCGGGTTAATAAGCGATTGACGATCGGCGGGGTGATCCTCACGATGTACGACGGCAGAGCGATAGTGTCGAGACAGATTTCCGAAGAAATACGCAAGTTTTTCGGCAAAAAAGTGTTTGAAACGGCTATTCCGAGAAACGTGAGGGTATCCGAAGCGCCGAGCCACGGTGTGCCAGTAATGCTGCACGACGCGAAATGCGCGGGTGCGAGAGCGTATTTTGCCATAACCGAAGAATTTTTACGGAGGGAAGAAAATGAAAGTAAATAAGGGACTCGGAAAAGGTTTATCGGCGTTATTTGCCGAAACCGAAGAAGATTACGGCGAAATTCTGGCTGCGGCGGACGGCGCGGGAAAAACCGCGGGCGTAACCGAACTCAAGTTAGACGACGTTTACCCCAACCCTGACCAGCCCCGAAAAGTTTTCGATCAGACAGCGCTCGAAGAACTTGCCGAATCCATAAAAAAGCACGGCGTGATAATGCCGATTGTGGTAACCAAGACCGGCATAAGGTATATGATAATCGCGGGCGAGCGCCGCTACCGTGCGAGCAAGATCGCCGGCAAGACGACTATACCCGCGGTGATAAAAGAATATACCGAGCGCGAGATAAAAGAGATTTCGCTTATCGAGAACTTGCAACGCGAGGATTTAAACCCGATAGAGGCTGCGGTTGCGATGAAACAACTGATGGACGAGTTCAAACTTACGCAGGAAGAACTCTCCGACAGAATCGGCAAGAGCCGTTCGGCGGTAGCGAACACTTTAAGACTGTTGACGCTGTCTAAAGAAGTCGTCGCTCTGATTTCCGAGAATAAACTCTCCGCGGGTCACGCGCGCGCGATGATAACCCTGCCCCAAGCCGAGCAGGAAAAACTCGCCGAAAAAACGGTGGCAAACGGATTGAGCGTTCGCGACGTGGAAAAGGCGGTAAAGGAGTATTTCAACCCGACCGAAAAGAAACGTCCGAAGAGGACTTTAAGCATAGAACTCAAGGACATGGTGGAGCGCATGCAGCGCGCATACGGGACTAAAGTATCGGCGATCGGCAACGACAATAAAGGCAGAATATATATAGATTATTACACTCGCGACGATTTGGACAGACTGTGCGAGATTTTAGAACTCGTCGAGGCGGAGAACGAGAAAAATCGCCGTTGATTGCACTATAGGCAGACTTGTGAAAACCGAGCCGAAAATTTGGCGGGTACTTGACATAAATTTTGCGGAAAACGAGAAAAACCGCCGTTAATCGAACTATAGGCGGACTTATGAAAAAACAAGACGGAAACGTGTCGGACAAAACCGTGCGGAGCGATTTCCCGAAAAGGCGGTAATATGGCAATGACGGGCGTAGCGCCGATAGGCAAAGTCGGCAATTCGTGTTTGATAGACGTCGACGCTTTATAAACGCGTATAAAGACCGATTTGCAAAAATCGGTCTGAACTTTTACCCACGGTAGGGCGACAGCCGAAAAGGCTTGAACGAAGGTTTTCGACGAGACGATTTATCGTCCGAACGCGCCTTAAACGAGCGATTTGTGTTCTTTTTCGTTCGGTAGTAACCTTTGTAATAAATTTGTAATATAAATAATGATAAGATGTAAATAGCAAAGCACATTATTTTAGCGAACGGCAGTCTATTTAGATATATAAAATAACGACGGAGGATCGATATGGCGAAAGATCAGGAAAACAAGGAAAACGAGCAGAAACAACCCGAGTTTACCGGAGAATGGTTTCAGCCGGGGCAGGAAGTGACGAAAGCGGACCTTCTTGCAAAACTTGCGAGCGTTGAAGAACGCTTTGCAAGCGAGATAAAAGGCGAAAACTGGTGGGTGGAAAGGCAGGAGTACGAAGCCAGAGAAAACCAAAAGAAGGCATTGAAAGACCTGTTCGACGCAGGCATGCAAAAGATGACGCCGGAGGGTAAGAGGCGCGTATACGAATCTATAAGCGATAAAGGCAGAGAGGCTGCGAACAAAGAAGCCCTCAAGGACTACGCTCGCCTTCTTAACGGAAAAGACAAGTCGGCGGAGAGCAAAAAACTTTCCGATAAAATCTGGGACGAGATAGACACCATAACCGTCAATGAAGTCAAAGAGATGGCTGCCGGGTTTTTAACGGAAGAAGAAAAGAAGGATCCCAAGATCGATCCCTCCGAGAGGATAAAATTTGAGGAGTTAGGCTCGACGGATATGAAACTTTGGTCGGCGTTCGTGGAGGCTTTGCCCGAAGACGCGGTAAAAGACGCGGCGCTTGCGGCGGACAATCACGTCGACCAACTCAAAAGACCTTTTGAAGAGGTCAGAATTTTAAATTACTCGAAAGAAGTCGAGGAAACGAAAGGATTTATCGATACTCTCGAAGAGTATAACGGCGAAAAACTTACTCCCGAGCGCAAAGAAGAACTCAAAGAGGCGCTCGACCGCGCCAACGAAATGACGGCGAGTACCGACGAAAAGTATGAATCCGCGCTGAGCGCCGTCAACATCGCGAGGTCGGAGTATTCGTACAGCGCAACTCTTTGGAGAAAAAAAGTAGCCGAGGAGACCTTGAAAAAAGACGGGATCAACGTCAGCAGGGACGGCAAGGGCATCAAATTTTTGGAAGTCGAGATTACTCCCGGGGGATATTTAGCCGACAATAATGAACCGATAAAGCTTAAAACGGTTCCGGAAAAGGGAAAGGCTCAATTCGATAAGATGAAGGAATATAATTTCCAAATGCGCCCCGAAACCAAACAGGCTATCAAGGATATTTTTGCGAAATTCGATAAATACGGCTTTGATAGTAACGTGTTTGTCCCCGAAGAAGGGACTAAAGTCTACGGTTTTCACAGATTCGTAAGCGCCTCGAAGGAGTTCAAGAATGCGATTACGAGCAAGGATCCGGCAGACAAACTCAAAGCGGTCGAAGCCGCAGAAAAACTTCAAGTAGAGACGAACAGGGTAAAAGAACTAATGTCCGACGCGCGCAAGATTTTCGGCGTCGACAACGGAGGTTTTTACCCCGGCAACCTCGACCTTCAAAGAGAGGGCAGACTATATCCCCCGGAACTGCGCGCCGACATTGCCGGCACGTCCTGCATGAACGGCTTATACATACTGTACCGTACCGTAAAAGAAGAAAAGTTAGACCTCGACACCTTCCTTGACAACCCGAGAATCTATGTAAGAGGGAAGATGCAAGAAAAGATCGAAAAACTCGACGTAAACAAGACGATCAAAGGCAAATCCGGCGCGGAAGCCATTTTCGAGTTGGCAATACCCGACTACGCGATAGATCCTATCGGCGGAATGTCTCTCGGCAGAACGATGGAGACCATCGCCAAGGCGGAAACCGATCCGGAGATGCAAAGGCACAATATGGGCGTCGAATACGCGCACGACCTGTCAGACGAGTTCGTCCTTAACGCCACCGCTCAGCGCCGCACACTTTTGCACGGCGGTATGGAGCATTTAGATCGTTATCTGATGGTAGACGAGCCGCAGGAGGACGCGTCGCTTTTAGGACTGCGCCTGTACGATTACGATACGATGACGCTTAAACCCGCGCGCGAGTTTGACGAGGTCGGTTATCTTTCGGAAAAACGCGAGCCGCCCGAGCAATACGCCGATCGCATAACGAACGAGTGTACGAAACTTATAACCATGTTGCTGCAAGACGGACAGAAACCGAAAGATCAAAGAATGATCGACTCTTCGGAAATGCCGGTCGACGCGGTTTTGTGGGCTGCGCATAACGCGGCGGCGAAATACCTTGCGGTTTTCCCCGACATCGACAAAAAGAGCGAGGCGTACAAGACTCTTCACGAACTGACGTATAACAACGTGGAGTACTTCAAGAATAAAATAGAACAAATAAACGAGGAAAACGGTTACGATTTCGATATCGAAGAAGCGTTTGAATCTGCCAAAAAGCGCAAGACCAAACAGACGATAGACGAATTCAAAAAATCCAACGCTATTCGTCGTCTGGGCGACGGCGAGAGAGCGGCGGACAAACAACTCAACGCTAAATTGAAAGGCTTAAGCTCCGAACTTGAAAAAGCGAAGAAAGACCTCGATAAAGCCAAAGGCGGCGCCGTAAAGGAGCAAGCGCAAAAGCGCGTTGACGAAGCGCAGAAAAAACTCAACGAAGCCGTCGCCGAACGGAAAAAACAACTGCTTGAGAGTTTCCATCGCGGCGACATCAGCGAAGAATATCTTAATAGGCGCGGCGCGCAACTTGACGACGGACTAAAAACCGGCAAATTCGACAACAAAGTTCCCAAGATGTTCGAGGCCGACGAGTTGCTTGGCAAAAACGACTACCTCAAAAAGCAGTTCCCCGACGATTACGCGGATTTCAGCAAAGAAGAAAAAGAGGAATTGTACAATCGTTATGTAGAGCGCGCAAAACTCGCAAAAGACGACTTTATCGCAAGAAAGTATCTGCGGAACGAGGGAACGGTTTCGGAAAAGACTTTCATGACGAAAGAGGAGCGTATCGCCGAAGAGGACGCAAGACTTCTGAGAAACGATCCGAATGCCGTGCAGAAACCGAAAGGAAAGGAAGAAGTAAATAAAAACGAAAAAGACGCAGAGCAAATCGAAATCGATCCGGAACAGGAAGAAAAGGAAGTAGCGGAAGAAAAAACCGAGCAGAAAGATAATGTCGAGGCGGAAAAACAGATTGACGGAGAAAAAGCGGATCTCGATAAAGACGTAGTACCCGTGGTCGTCGACCTCGATGAAGAAGAAGTTGCAATAGGCGACGACATGTTGTCATTCGGCAAGGAAAAGACGGTTGAAAAGGATTCGCCCAAAATAGACGTCTGACGAACTCCCGCAAGTTAGACCTGCAATTATTAAAGAGTAAAAGAGGGGCTATAAGTCGATTAAACGCGTTTTAAGATAGACCGCCTCGTCTTTTGCCATCGATAGAATACGCCCGAGGCGGCGCTTTAAGCGCCGCCTCGGGCGTGTTTTGCGTTCTTGATTTGGCGGATTCCGCGATTTGTGATATAAAATATATAATATCATTTGACGATGACGTAATACGGCGCTCGAATAATTGCGAAAATCGCTTATTCTCGCTTGTATTAGAAATAAATTTGACAAACTCTGTCGGATATAATATAATAAAAATATGGAACTGACGTATCTGAACCTTATACTCTCTTGCGCGGTTGGGGTGTCCTCGCTTGCGGGGGTTATAGGCGTCGCCGTTTTCTCAAATAGGGCGAAGAAAGAAAAAATTGCCACGGCGGCAATACTTTTTCTGTTTTTCGCGGTTTCCGTTTTCGGCGGAGCGGCGCGTTTTTACGGCGCTAAAGAAGGGAACGCGGCTTTGGCTTTTACGCTTGAAAGCGTAAAAGCGGCGGCGAGCGTCTATTTGGCATTCGGTCTCGTTTTCGGCGGAGCGGCGATTTGTCTCCCCAAAGACAAAAAATTATTTCCGTGGCACGCCGCGGGCGGTGTCGCCTGCATAGCGGCGACCGTCATGCTTATAATAAACCGCTTTACGCGCTTTTTGTTCGACTATGAAAGCGGCCGACCGATATATAACGCCGCTTATTTTTGGATTTTGGCTATATTTGCGGCTATACTTGCAGAGGGATTTGCGCTATTATTCATAAACCGAAAGGCGATTTCAAAGTACGATAAAATAAAGTTTTCGGCTTTATTTTGCCTGTTCGCTTGCGCCGCGGCGCTCGACGCAATTTTCCCGAAATACCCGATTTATGCGCTTATAGGCGTACTTTCCGCATTGATTACCGAAGGTTTGGAGCGCATAAAAAGCGAGGACCGCTATCAAAAAGCAAAACGCGAGGCGGACGAATTGCGCAGAGACGTTTCGCTCGCGCAGGCTCAGATAATCCAAAGTCAGGTTTCGCCGCATTTTATCTACAACGCGCTGACGGCGATTCAGGCTCTGCCGAACAATCCGTATATGACGAAGAAAGCGATAGGCGATTTCGCGAAGTATTTAAGGCAGACGCTCTCGTCGGGCAACGAGAACAAACTTATACCTTTTGAGAAAGAACTCGAAAACGTGCAGGCGTATTTTCGGCTGGAGAAGATACGTTTCGGCGACGAACTGAATATCGTATACGACGTCGGCGTAACGGATTTCTCCGTACCCGTTATGAGCGTGCAGATCCTCGCCGAAAACGCCGTTAAGCACGGCGTGTCGGTAAAGAGGGGCGGCGGCACGGTAAAAATTTCCGCCAAGCGCACGGGCGACGCCGTTGCGGTAACGGTCGAGGACGACGGCGTCGGTTTCGACCCTGCAAAGGCGCTCGACTCGTCGCACGTCGGGATAAACAACGTAAAAAGCAGAATAAAGTCGCTCACGGGCGGAGACGTTGAGATAGATAGTAAAATAGGCTACGGAACTAAAGCTACGATAACGATTCCGATACGGGCGGGCGAGGAGTAAAATTCGGAAAACCGCAAAATTTCAATAAAACCGAGCTCGGCTTGCAGCCGAACTTTTTATTATATAAAATAATTTATATTATATAAAATAATTTATATATTAAATTGTGGCAACGCGGCGCGCGTTGTCATATTTTTGTAATAGTTGTTGTGTTATTATTTAGGGGAGAAATTATAAGGGGGCTGAGCGACAAATGGGTTTTTTAAAGAAACTCTACGAATTGATAAAGACCGAATTCGATACGAATAAGACCCATTTGCAAGCGCAAGGGCAGAGCGGAGCGCCTACGGAAATCGTAAGGCGGGAACTGACGGACGAGATTTTTCTTTTGGAGCGCGCGCTTTTAATGAATCCGAAACAGTTATCTGAATTCGACTTGACCAAAAGCCGCGAATTATACCGCGACGCGCCCTTTGACGAACTCGAATTCATAGTAAAAAACGATCTCGTATCCGGGCAGTACGTTGCAAACGCTCGGGAATGCGTTTTGGACCTTTACGAGATTTCCACGGTCGAAAACGAAAACGAGAGCGAGAAATATCTCGGCGACGACCTTGCCAAAGCGACGCTTAATCTGTTGCACAGGCAGGCGGCGCAAGTGCTTTTATTGTCCGGGGACGACGATAACGGTCGCCTTGCTTGGCTGACGAAACAACCCGAATCTTTCGTTCAGGCGGCGCTTATAGAGGAAGGAAAGCCCGCGGACGCGTTCGACAAAGTCGGATACGACGAGGATCTGTCGGCTTTGGACATCGACTATAACGAATTTTTACATAAGACCTCGTCCGAATACAGAAAAAACGCGGAGTACGCGGCGGACAAGGCGTTCAATAAACAGGCTACAAGGCAGAAAAGGCTTATAAAGAAGTGGGAGAAGAGACTGTTTTCGGCGAAAGGCGAATACCGCATGGAATGCGAATATCAAAAATCGCGCGCGGAGAAGAATCTTTCCCGCGCGACGGAGGCTCGGCGCGAGGCTTTGGCGGACGCGTTCAGGCTCGGCGAAATAAGCGAGTATTATTACCGTCAGCGTACTGAGCAGTTGTCGTCGGGGGATTATTCGCGGCTTCCGGGGCTTTTCGAGGCGGACGACTTAAAAAACAAATCGGCGTATCTGAAAAAACACGACTTGCAGGATTTAAGCAAGGCGGAGGCGGACAACATACTGCTGCTTGCGAAAAGGCGGGCAAGCGAAGATAAGCGGGTATTTTTCACGAAGAAGTTTTTAAGCGAGCGCAAAATATCCAGCGCTACGCGGTTCACCATTTCCGAAATGAGGATAGACACCGAACTTTTCTACCGCGGGTTTTCCGAGGGCGGGGAACTTGCGGGCGGAGTTGTCGAAGAAATAGAAGAAGAGCCGACGAAGATCACGATCGACGTGAGCGAGCCGCTCCCCAAAGGCGACGGGTCGTTCGCGTTAGGCGGCATAAAATACGTCGAGCCGTTCGACAGGAGGATCGATAAATGATAGTAATTGCCGTCGACGACGAGGCGCTCGCGTTAAAATCTTTGGTCGACACGATAAAAAACGTAAAGCCGGACTGCGAGATATATCCGTTCAGAGACCCGATGCAAGCGCTCAGACTGCTTGAAAGCGGAGTAAAGCCGGACGTGGTTTTCAGCGACGTCAGGATGTTCGATATGACGGGGATACAGTTCGCGCACCGCGTAAAGGTAATTTATCCTCGCACGAACATAGTATTCGTTACGGGCTATAAAGAGTATATGATGGACGCCATAAGACTGCACGCGAGCGGATATTTATTAAAGCCCGTGGACGAGGAACGTCTTAAAGAACAGTTCGACGACTTGCTCTATCCCACGGCGGCAAAGCGCGGCGAGCGCAGGTTTTACGCCCAGACGTTCGGGAACTTCGAGTTTTTCTGCGACAATCTGCCGGTACATTTTCCGCGGGCGAAGTCCAAGGAGATCCTCGCGTATCTCATCGACAAAAAGGGTGCGGCGTGTACGCGATCCGAACTGCTCGTCAATTTGTTTGAAAAGAGCGGTATAGGCAACGACAATCAATATCTCTCGCAAGCCTTTTCGGCGCTTATGAAAACGCTTAAACAGATCGGCGGAACGGATATTATTATAAAATCGCACAATTCCTATTCGGTAAACACCGAAAAGTTCGGTTGCGATTATTACGATTATATAGACGGAGACGTTAAAGCGATAAACGCGTATCAAGGCGTATATATGGCAAATTATTCGGACTGGTCGGATTTCACGGGCCCGAAAAAAAACAGGTTTTGACAGGAGTTACTCGGATGAAAAATAAAATAAGAGTATTTTTCATGACTTTACTTTTGATTCTTACGTCGGTTTCGGCGTTGGGTCTGATTTCGTGTACGGTGGACGACGTGGAAGAGATTTCGGTCACGCCCGGCGAAATATCCGTCAGGATAGGCGAATTCGAGTATGCGGATTATACGGTTACGGCGACTTACGGTTCCGGCAAGACCGAATCGGTGGCGTTAAACGCGAGCATGCTCACGGCCGCGGACAGACTGAAACTTTTAAAAGAGGGCGAACACGAAATAACCGTGACCTACGCCGAAAAGTCGACGGTCGTAAAAGTCAGCGTAAGGCGTAACGTCTTTGCCGGGGCGGTGTTCGCGGATATCGACGTCGTGTACAGCGGCGAGTTTTACGTTGCGGAAGTAAAGAACGTACCCGAAGGCACTACGGTGACCTATCCCACGACCAACCGTTTCAGAAACGCGGGCGAATACGAGGCTAAGGCGGTTTTGAGAAAAGACGCCTACGAGATGAAGGAAATGACGGCGAAGATAATAATCCGCAAAGCCGATTACGATTTTTCGTCCGTAGTTTTCGAGGACAAGACCGAAACCTTCGACGGCAACGTCCATACTCTTGAAATGACGGGCGCTATCCCGACGGGCGTCGCCGTGGACTATACCATAATACGCGAGGGCGGAAAAGAAGAAAGGGGCAACGGCGCGAGGAACGCCGGGCAATACGTCGTCCGCGCGAGTTTTACGGGGGATCCGAACAACTATAACAAAATAGAGCCGAAAGAGGCAAAACTCACGATCGAACAAGCAGTAATCGACCTTTCCGCAATAACTTTTTCGGACAAAACCGAAGTCTACGACAGGACGCGTCACTCGGTAAAAATCGACGGCGCGCTGCCGGTAGGCGTATCGGTTACATACGATAACAACGAACACGTCGACGCAGGCGTGTACAAAGCGACGGCAACGTTCACGGTCGCGGACTTTATAAACTATGCTGCGATCCCGAGCAAGACCGCGGTTCTTACGATAGAAAAAGCCGAATACGATATGTCGGACGTACACTATAACGGCAACAGGGTCTACTACGACGGGACCGAGAAAAAAATCGAGATACAAGGCGCGTTACCCAGCGGCGTAAAGGTAACCTATAATAACAACGCCGGCGTAGACGCCGGGACGTATCAGGCGACGGCGACGTTCGTCGCGGGCGATAAAAACTATAACGACCCCGCGCCGATCACGGCGACGCTCATAATCGACCCCGTCGAAGCGCAGATGGACCGCGTGTCGTTTGAAAGGAGCAGGTTCGTCGCGGTCATGAAAAACGAATACTACGACGACTTCTACGACGATTTTTACGAGGATGACGAGGACGACGAGGCGGAGTACGACCCGTACTGCGCGGCGATGGCGTATCGCCCGTCGAACGTTCCGACGGGACTTAAGATAAAAGACGTCAGATACTGCCAAACGGCAGGCTGGGTAGAGGATCTGACCGCTTATAACGACTTAGACGGGTATAGCGACGCCATAACGGCGGACGGATACTACGTCGTCGTGGTAACGTTCGAGGACAATCCGAACTACGTTTCGGTCTCGCCCGTAAGGACGCAGATCCGCACGACCACCGTTACGAGGTTTAAAACGAGCGAAATCGCCGTTTACGAGGACGAGTGGAAAGACCCGATAAGCGGCAAAAAAATAGGCGTATATCTGGATTACAACTACGGCGCTTGCGTCAAAGAAAGCGCCAACGCCGTTATGGGAAATCTCGAACTCTCTTATTGCGACTGTAACGTTTTTGCGGATTATAAAAACGGCGGAGCGGACGCTTTATACACTCCTTACGACGCCAATTTGTCCGCAGAAACGCTCAAGGCTTTTGACGACCTTGCGTACCATCACGCGATACTTGTAAAGGAGTACGCCTCTTTTGTGGGCGGCGCGTCCGACTTTATGGGTATGATGTCGAACCCGTATAAAAGCGCGTATGCGAAAATTCTCGAATATTCCGCGGCAGCCTCGAAAGGCTCGGGCGAGAACACGTTCTCATTTGAAAACAAATCCGTCTATATGACGATAAACGGCGACAAAGTGGGCAGATACGGCGCGACTTTAAAGTTGGCGGACGAAACCAACTCTTCCGTCGACAAAAAACTTTTGGCGACCTTGTTCGGGTATTCGGACGGGGACGACTTTATCAAGGACGCGACGGGACTTGTAAGATCGCTTTTCAAGTATAAGAACAAAGCCGGCGTGAGTATGGCGTCCGCGGCCGCTCGGTGCGGATTCAAAGGCTCGATCTATTCGCTCGCCAAACCGTTCAACGAATCGCACGACATTTTCGTCCTTCCGTTTAAATACGGTTGGAGCAACGACGTCGGCGGCATGACGCAAATTTGCGTATACGCGATCGTGGACGACGTGCAAGGCGGCGGCGAAATCAGTTTTATAATAAACGACTACGACTTGGCTCTCGAATACCTTTCGCTCTGCGAAACGGGCGGAACGGCAACCATGTACGGACGTTGCAACGCGTTTGAAAAAGATGGCTGGGAGACCTGGAAGTGGCGTCCGGCGACCGTGACGGTAATCGAGGACGGAAAGGAAACGGAAAAATACCTGACCCGCGGAACCGAAATTTCTTTCGTCGAGCCGCTCGGAGATTTGGACGGAATAGAAGAAAACCGCGTGGCTTTCAGATATTGCACGTCGCTCCCCGGCGCTTGTTCGGAAAAGACCGCGGGATATAATAAAGAAGATTATATCATAACCGCCAACGGCTTTAAAATAGCGTTTTGCGATTGCAATCTGCTCGGCTCGGTAATAAAGGACGACGGAAAAACCGACGGCGTGGCTAAGCGCGAGGGGCGAGGCGAACATGCCCAATTGTCCGAAGAGACGGTCACCGCGTTTGACTCTCTCAGCGCGTATTACGCCGCGTTCATAGCAAATTATAACTTGGGCGACAGCGTTTCCAACGAGTGGAAACTCGGCACTACGAGCCTTTATTATAAGTCTTATAAAGATTATTTCGACTTGGCAAAGAGTCTGTTCGCTAAGGCAAACAGGAATTTGAGCCGCGGCGTCGAATACGATACGGCAAACAGCGTAATCGTCGGAATGAATAAAAATTTTACCATATCGTTAAACGGCGGCGCGTCTTATACCGGCACGGCGTATCGCGAGATGATTATGAAATTATTCGGCTTTACGGATATGAACGCTTTTACGACTTATTCCGAGGCGCTTGCGAACAAGTTGTGGCTTAACGAAAAGAACTCGAGCGCGGAATTTATCACGACGCGTGCTTTATACGACGGCGCGATATACACCCAAAACGGCTATTTCGTGATACCTTACGCTATAAAGAGCGAGCGGTCGGCAACTAACGTGTTGGCGTTCGTGTTCGTGGATACGGACGGGAATATGTCCGTCTGGATAAACGACGCTAAAAACGCTTTTGCCGCGGTTGCCTCCGCCGCCGACGACGAAACGCCGAATCTCGAGATTTTCGGCAGATGCTTGCTCTTCGAGGACGACGGATATACGATGCTGGAACAACTCGACCCCGCCGTGCAGGAAAAGATAATCGAACTCAAACAATTCAGTCCGTTCGGCGTGTCCTCGGACGACGAGACGCCTATCGCGATAGAGCGTATAAAGAACATGACCGGCACGGGCAGTTTCCTCGTATACACTTCGCTTACGGACGGCTCGGGCGTAAGCGTAAAGTTGAATTCGGTATATAACGACGACCCGAGCGGCGACGTCGTCGACGGTTTTTACACGGTGTTGACGGTAATCGATCTCGAGGACGTTAAAAAATATAACGCGGCGCTCAACTCTCCGGCCGAAGAACAGGGCGGCGACGAGACGGAGGTGAACGAATAATGAAAAACAGAAAGACTTTTACCGTTTTATTGTTTTCTATAGCCTTTGCTCTTTCCGTGATCATAGTCATACCCACGCTTATGATAAGGCACGACCTGACGCTTTCCAACGCGTTCGGGTATACGGGCTTTGCGTTTTTCATACTGATAAATTTCGGCGTGATAATCTTCGCGCACAAGATATTGAGCGGCAAGGCGCACGACATAATTTTTACGCTTTGCTCCGCCATAATGATATCGTTTTTTATCGCGATAGTGATATTCGGAATTATCGTCAACAAGGGCGATTTCGACAACTTCGACATAAGAGGCGTGTTCGACAGGATTTTCCATTGGGATCTGTTGTTTTTAGGCTTACAGTTTTCGGTTTTCATCGCGTTTTCCGCCGTATATCTCGGGTTTATCGACCGCGATTTATGGAAGTTTATGCGCTATACGGGCATAGGCGGCAAGGGCAAACTCAAACAGATGGAAGCCAACCTCGAAAACTCGAGATGGCTGACCGACGAGGAAAAGAACAAGATCTTCAAGCCGCATAAATACAGCGAACTCTCCGGCGTCAAGAAAGACGGCGTACCCGTCATGGCGCAGATGACGGCGAAGAACAAAGACATGGATATACTGTTTAACTCTCCGTGTCACTCTATAATAATAGGTTCTACCGGTAGCGGTAAGACGACGACGTTCGTAAACCCGATGATTCAACTCATCGGCGCGTCGGGCGCAGGCTCGTCGATGATAATGACCGACCCCAAGGGCGAACTGTTCTCGCTCCACAGCGGATTTTTGAAAGAGCGCGGCTACGACGTAAAAGTCATAGACCTAAGAGATACTTATTCGTCGTATCGCTGGAACCCGCTCGACTCTATCTGGGACCATTATCAGGACTACGTCAACGCGAACAAGAACGTGTTTATGCACAAAGACGCATACGACAGCGAGAAATTCCCGAACGCCGACCCGATAGAATCGTTTGAAGAGGGAAAGCCCTGGTACGTTTTCGACGGCAAAGCGTATTCGAGCATGTCGAACTTAAAGACGACGATAAAGGTATATAAGAAAAAGACCTTCGACGAGGTATACGAGGACTTAAACGACCTCGTTTCGGCGCTCGTTCCCGTCGAGAACGAAAAAGACCCGATGTGGGAAAAGGGCGCGAGGGCGATAACGCTCGCAACGCTGCTCGCTATGCTCGAGGACAGCGAAGATCCGCGCCTTGGGATGGTAAAAGAGAAATTCAACTTCTTCAACCTCGCCAAAATACTACAAAACAGTAATAAAGACTATTACGAACTCCGCCGTTATTTCGCGGGGCGCAACCCGTTGAGCAAGGCGCTGTCGCTGAGTAAACAGGTGTGCGACGCGGCGGAATCGACGCGGGCGAGTTATATGTCCATCGTGTACGAAAAACTCACGATGTTCAACGACTCGGGTATTTGCGCGTTGACTTCGGCAAGCGACTTTATTCCCGAAAACCTCGCCGACAGACCCACCGCTTTGTTTTTGAAGATTCCCGACGAAAAGGACACGAGATATAACTTGGCGGCGATATTTATGCTTTCCATTTATAAAGCGCTGATAAAGATAGCGTCGTCTTACGAGGACCTGTCTTTGCCGAGGAACGTATATTATATATTGGATGAGTTCGCGAACATGCCTAAAATAGACAAGTTCGACAAGATGATAACGGTCGGCAGAAGCCGTAAGATTTGGTTCAACATGATAATTCAGTCTTACGCGCAATTAAACAACGTCTACGGCGACAAGGTTGCGGATATAGTAAAGGGCAACTGCGGAATAAAGATGTTCATCGGCTCTAACGATATGGGAACGTGTAAAGAGTACAGCGAACTTTGCGGCAACATAACCGTTGCGACTAACAGTTCGTCGGGCAGCGCGAACTCCGCGCGGGATATAAACGTCACCACGCAAATGCAGGTAAGACCGCTTATATACCCGAGCGAACTTCAGCGCCTTAACCATTCGGGGGATATAGGTCACTCAATCGTGGTAACTTTCGGAAACTATCCGCTGATGACGTATTTTACGCCGAGTTTCAAAGTCCCGCTCTATAAACTTGGGAAGATGGACACTTCGGAACTCAACAACAGACTGTTCGATGAAAAAGAGGCGTTTTACAACATAGCGATAAGGAACGACCTCGTGGAGAAAGACCAGAAAGAACGGGCTGAGGCGAAAGAGCGCGCGGGCGGCGAAACGGGAAGCGTTTCGGGCGGAGTTTCCGTGAAATCGGAAAATCCCGGCGAAAGCGCTGAGGCTGCGACTGAGGGTCGGACTTCGGCAAGCGCAACAAGCGAATACGCAGAAAACACCGAAAACGCCGAAAACGCCGGTGCGGCTGAAAACGACGACGCGAAAGCGGCGCAGGATATAATGAAAATGTGGAAACTCTATAAAGAAAGTCATCCGGACGCGAAAATAGAGGATTTGTTCGGACAGACACCCGTTGCGGGCGGAGGAGAGAGACAATGATCGGTAAAAGGAAGATATTAAAACCCATAACGCTGATAACGGCGATAGCGCTGGCGATAGGCTGTCTGTTTGCGTTCTTGCCGAATAAAGACAACGCCCGCGCTCTCGAAAACCCGACGTGGGTCAATGATAACGAGGTCGGCATATCGTTCAACGAAACAAAACTCGACACAACCTATAATACGTCTGCCAACGAGGACACCGTCACGGTAATAATCGCGTGCGGTGTTCCGTCTACGGTCAAAATGAACGAGGTAAAAGTAAAGATTCGTACCCGTAACGCGACTGCGGTTGCAGGCGTCGACTATACGGCTTTTGACGGAGTGGTATCGCTGAGAAGGTCGAATTCGTGGAACGGCGTTTGTTTCGACACTATTTCGATAAAGGTAAACAAAAACGTCGAGAGATTCGTCGTGGACGGCGTAAAGCCGTATTTTGAAATAGAACTTTACGAGGTGCTTACCGCGGGTTTCAAGATAAAAAGCGCCGCCAAACTTCTTGTCGTGAACCTCACTTCCGTGGCGGATAAGTTACATACTTATTTAACGAACAACGAGTTGGGGCATAGGATACTCGGCGAGTACGCCGGTTTCACTTACGGCAATTACGACGGGCTTAAAATTTATCACGAAAACAAGAGCGGGCAGACGCTTAACGCGTCTCAAACCTTTAAGGACAAGGACGGCGGAATTATAGGCAGGGACTATCTGGATACGGGTTTTGCGAACCTTTATGCAGGCGGGTATTGCAAACTCGACGAAAGCGGCGTTACGATGCCGTCCTGGTGTACGCTCAAACTGTACGACGGCAACACTTCGGGTACTCAGGTATATACCGTAAGACTGAGACATATCGACTACGACGCGCTTTATTTCGGGCAAAGTTACGGCGATATGTTGCACGAGGATGAGGCTTTTGCGACCGACTACGTTTTCAAATCCAAAGGCAACCTCAACTGGGGCGATTATTACTATATGAACTTCCAGTCGAGGACGATTTACGAAACGTTCAAGAGCGATTCTAACTGGTACCGTGAAACCTACGATTGGAATTTGTATTGGATACCGGTAGACGAAAGTCAGCCGAAGATAAAGGGCTGGTACGTCGATCAATCCACCGTCAGAAAAGGCGATAAGATCCGTATCTCCGTCCGTTTCAACGAGCCGATCAACGTGGCGGCTACGGACGTTCCGAACATAAGGCTCAGAACCAAACTTTCGGGTGCCGGCGGATTCAACAATTACTCCGCGACGTTTACTTGCGTTTCTAAGGTTCAGACTCAGGGGCATTGCTCGGATACGCTTGTATTCGAGTTCGATCCGTCCAAGGCGCTCGACGCCTACGGCGACCCGCTCATCGGAACCATAAACAATATCGAAGTGGAAGGCTTTGACAATATCGACAAGGTCCGCGACTACGGCAGAAACAGAGAGGACGAGAACAACCGTTGTAAATCTTATGCCACGCTCAGCGCGCTCGAGGCGGACAAATGCGCGCCGAGGCAAGTAAAGAGCAGTCTTACCTTATCTTTCGATAACCGCAGTCCCGTGGTTGAGGATTCGGAAGATATTCCGAGCGAATACGTCTCCTCTTTCAAGACTCAGGTCACCGCGTCCGGGACGAGTAATATGGAGGGGCTGTACTACCTTTGGTCTACCGCGCCCGACCTTAACTACGCGAGAATAGTCGACCCGAAAGCCGCCGACCTCGAAGATTATTACGAATTGGACGGCGCGGAATTCCGCAAAACGACGGATACTGCGATCGACATAGAAAAAGATTATTTCGTCAAGAAAGAAGGGGATGAAGCGATAAATCTTGCGAGGGTATACGAACTCGAGAGGAATTACAGAGCGTTTAAACCCGACGAATATCTCTATCCGCTGATGTGGTATCGATACTTAACGCCGTATCAGATAGGTTATTCGGCGAACGGCGTTATCGAAACCGAATTGCAACGCACTTCCGGGACGTATTATCTTTACGTCTTTGCAAAGTCCACTTATTCAGACGAAAACAGTACCATGCGGCGTTTCGGACCCGTTCGCGTGGACGCCGCTCCGCCGGAACTCGACGAAATGACGATAGACGGCACCGTTCAAGAAAAAAACGTGTCCGCAAAAATCAAAGATCTGTCCGGGGTCAAAACCGTTGTTTTATACCTCAGCGAAAAATATTTGGAGTGCGGAAACCCCGATAAGGTCCTTACCGTTTTAGAGCGCAACGCCGACGGAACGTTCTCCGACCCCAACGACTTCGGCGTTCAGTTTACAGACGGCGTTCTGACGTTTAAAATTTACGCGGATACTCACGTCGGACTTAAAGACGCGGAGGGCGAGAAATCTTTCGGAGATTATTACGTCGGCTTGACGGCAACCGACGTCGTGGGCAACGTTTCCGAGATGCTCGCGTCCGAAACCTCTGAAACTTTCGACATGCGCGCCGTATTCGCTCCGACGGTAAAGATCGGCGGCGAGACCGTAACCGACGATACCGCCGACCGCAATGTCATCTTCGACAAGACGACGTTCTACGCAGAAAACGCATACGTCGTGGATATATCTTCGGGTCCGGTAAAGATAGTTATCGGTCACCCGGGAAAGAGCGACCCAACAGGTGGCTACCGCTTGGATAAAGCGTATAAAATCGAGCAAAACACGCGTATCGGGCTAAGACCGTACGACGACAACTCGATAGGTCAGAACGAGATAAAATACTTCACCGATTATCTTGTAGACGACAAGAACGGAAACGACGCGGAGATCTCTTTCTTCGCGACGACGGTCGGCTTTTACGAGTTTACGACGATCGCAACTTTAGGCGACGATACGTCCTATTCCAAAACCCAGCGTTTTTACGTTACCGACGGCAACCAAAACAGCGAAGTCGGCAATTACGGCAAGATATTCGGCGTCGGCGTAAACCTTAAAAACGAGGTGTTTGCGCTGGGCAGCGCGAGGTTTTATTCGCGTACCGGTCCGGGCATGGGCTCGTCGGTCAGCGCGTATTACAACGATTCTGTCGAGACGTTGGCGTTTTCAAGCCGCGATAAAGCCGCCGATTACGTCCGCACGATGGAATACAAAGACCTTTACGCCGTCAGACTTACCGAAGCCGACGTTACCGCGTTCAGCAACGGCGTTCTGAGCGTCGAGAGAGAGGAGAGCAGGAAACCCGCCAAGGGCGACGTGTGGATACGTTATAAATCCACGACCTGGAATTTCTCCACGGCGCAGCGCGATTGGGCGTATTATTATCTGGGCGGAGCGGATAAGTCCGTGAAGTTGGACGTAAACGCGCTGCCGCCGAGGCTCGTGTCCGTCATAGACAAAGTAGTCAGTATAATTATCGGAAACGGCTCGGTCATGTACCTCAACTCTATGAACGGAACCAACGAGGGCGGAGCGTTATATCTCGACCCCGCGCGCGTGCCGCAGGCGTTTACCGCGGATAAGTCCTACGACGGTACTACCGAATTGACTTACGGCGGCGACGGTGAAAATCCGCTTATATATACTTTTGACAGCGATATTTTCTACGACAAATACAACGACCGCGACGACGCCACGTTGATATCTTCGTATACGTTTGAATATATCAACACGACAAAGTTATATTACGCGCCCGCTCAATTCGACGAGGAAGGCAAGGTCGTGTTGACTATGGACGCGTATAAAAACGAGTTCAAACTGCTCGCGACGCCGTATCTGACGCAATCCGCGACCGAGTCCGGGGTTTACGTTATACGCGAACTCGACGAAAACGGACTGCGCGACTACGCGGTTTACGTCGATAAAGACACGCCGTCGATACTCACGCAGTACAAAGACCTTAACGGAGAAAACCACAACAACGTCTGGTGGAACCAAGACAGCGAAGGCGAGATCCTGCATACTACGCAGTTCAACATACAATTCATCGAGGACAAGAAGTTTTCGTCCGGCCTCTCTTACGACGATTACCACGAGAACGGCGTTGACGCGGATACTTTCTCTTACGTCGCGGTGTTTAACATAACGAGCGGCGAAAAAGTGCTTGAGGACGAATTCTCGCTCAAGGATTTGGCGGCTGAAAGCAAGAGTTACGATCTTCCTTACGGAATATTCCTGTTAGAGATATACGACCGCGCCGGCAACTGCTTTACGATGACGGTTTCGAGGGCGGAAAAGCCGCTCGATACGCGCATAGAAGTAACCGAAAACGACAACGTTACCTATATTATTCCCGACCGCTTGCCGAGCGAGATAGACAGCGTTTACGTCTCTCGTCCCGGAAGGGCGGCGGAACTCGTCGATTTTGCCGAAGAGGCGGTAACCTTTACCGACGACTACGGCAAAACGCATTACGGACTCGTCTATACCGACGCGGGCAGATACGAATTTACCGTTACCGACAAATACGGCTATACTATTTCCCCCGCGAACGATCCGGACGTAGGTAAGGGACATTCGCTTGCGACGCTGACGCGCGTAAACCCTTACGAAACCGTAAAATGGGTAACGCGGACGGACGACGGAAAATTCGTCGACCTCGACGAAAATGACGTCAACTTGTTCCGCACGGACAATTACTATATAACGAGCGACGATAAACTTTCGTTCGTGCTTGACTCCACCACCGTTTACTCTTACGCCTTTACGGGCAACGTGAAAGCCACGCCGATCCAAAGGACGATAAACGGCAAGACGTATATCTACGTCAACGTGGATTCGAGCGAACGCTGGTCGGTAAAGATATATTACACTCTCTATCCGGATATTTGCGTTACTTATAACAGAATAGCGAAGAAATCCGTAGTTCCCGCGGCGATAAATTTAAGGGCGTCCGATAAGGACAGCAAGGGCGTCGCGCAGGCGGATCTGACTAACAGAATAGTGGTTTACGTCGGCACTCAGGACGAGATAATAGAGCCGATAACCGTAACTCTTCGCACGCGTGACAGAAGCGCGATCGCGGCGCTCGGCGACTACGACGCATTCGAGAGCGAAGTCACGCTGACGCCTTCCGTAAAAGAACAGATGGTGGTTATACAGACGCACCCGTCGGGGTTCTCGACGTATAACAGCGTTACTTACGAATACGGCAACAGGACGTTCGATCTGTTTATCGACTCAATCGAAGGCAACGGCGAAAAGGGTAAGGCGACGTTAGAGTGCGCGTGTCCCGGCTCGCAGGAACTGAATATAACCGTCAAAGACGGCTTGCAAGTGTTCGACGAGTATTTAAAAGGCGCGAAATTCGGACTTCCGAACGTCGCATTCGAGAGGCTTTATTCAAACACGCAGACGAACAGATACCAGGAAAAAACCGCCGACTTTTCGATAAACCCGACCTGGATGTCCACGTTCGTGAACACGGGCATAGCCGACGTGTACGTCGGCGCTAAGTTGTCGCTTTCCGCGAGCGATATTTCCGAATACAAGCCGCTCAGGTTGACGCTGAGCGAAACTTCGAGCAATTCGCAACTTTTCAGAGTATATATAAACGAAATAGAAGAAAACAAGAACGTCGTTTTCGGGTCGAGTTACGACGGCGGGTTAAAGGTAACCGACGAAACTTACGATAAAGACAGATCCATAGTTTTATCCGAAATGCGCGGCGTCGCCTCGGCGGGAAGATATTTCCTTATGCCGAACGGCGCGAAGGGCAATTTCAGATTTAACGTTTACGAAGAAGAGGGAATGTATATAACGTACGTTTCCGCGGGTCAAGGCGGCTCGTACCCGGTTTACAACTACGTCGTCCCGGCGAGAAACGTAAACGACGCGGTCGCTTCGGGACTGTTGATAGACTCCAAAGCGCCTACGGTTGAGAGTTGGCATATCGACCACAACACCATCCGCGTCGGCGAAAATCTGCGCCTATCTCTTCGTTTCTCCGAGCCGGTGTATATTTCGGGCAAAGCGCCCGTCATCACGGCGAACGTTGCGAGCGCGCTCACGAGCATAGACTTCACCTACGCCGGCGGCGCGGGAACGGATACTCTTTATTTCGAGTTCGACCCGTCCGCATACGGCGGCGAAGTCAACGCGGATGCCATTTCTCTCGTTTCTGTGACGAATTTCGGCTCGATTTGCGACTACGGCTACAACGCGTCTAAGCGCAATAACTATGCCGTAACCCCGACTCTCCCGAAAAACACCGAATGGGATCCGTCGTGTTCGCTCGATACGCGTCTCCCGGTAATCGACCTCGACGTAAATTACCTCATACCCTCTACGCCGCAGAGAACGGCTTCGGTGCCGATCGCCATAAGCAAGACCACCGCAGGCGCAAAAATGGAGTATGCCTGGACTATCGAGTCGGCTGCACCCGCGGCTTACGAAAAGTCGCTTACGCTTACCGGTTCGCAACAAAAGGTGAATATCGAGGCAAAGGACCTGTCCGGAACGTACTACCTGCACGTCTATATGAAGAGCGTGTACGGAAAGGTCTCCACGAAAACTTTCGGACCGTTCCTGTTCGACAACACGCCGCCGAGCGTAACCAACCTTATGGTCGAAGAGGCGACGAAAGGACTGAGAGAGCGCAACGTCGTGTTCTACGTCGGCGACGAGCCTTACGGCTCCGCGTCCGCGGGCGTCGCGCAGATATACGTTTACTATTCGTTCAAAGGCGGCGAACCGCAGACGAAACTCCTCTACGACAGAAACCAGGACGAAAAGAAGAATTTAGTCAAAATACCCGAGAATAACCGAGTGACGTTGCTACTGAGTTATGAGGATTTGGGAATAAAAAAGGAAGAACAAAAGGACGTAACGCTTGCGTTTTACGCCGTAGACGGGCTTGGCAACGTGGTTAATATGTCCGGCTACACGTTCTGTCCGACCACCGTCAATTTCGACGCGAGATCCGAAGTCGAAGTCGCGATGACTTGTTCCAAGTCGGAGTTTTTCAACGCCGACGGCACGCCCGTTTACAACGTGCGCGACGGATACCCGAGATTCGACTTCGCGTTTTCAAGGCAAGCCGACGAATACGATATAAGGGAATTGTATATCAACGGCAATAAAATAGCCGAAGATAAATACGCCGACTATGCGGATTATTATTCGGACGCTTTCGGCGTGCATATAACCTTTAAAAACACCGTATTCGGCTTTATTCGCGTCAACTTCAAAGCGATCACGGGCTTAAAAGACAACCAGACCGTTCAAGAGTCCTCTGACGTAACGCTGTACCTTACTTCGGGATCGGACGCCGCCCAGACCGCGAATTACAAAAACACTCAGAGCGGTACTCTGCTTATAAACAAGGTCTATATGCTCGACACGTCGGTGTACTATTATCATAACGGCGAGGGCGTTCGTCAACTCAACTACAACGACACGACGAGGCTTATGGCGTTTTCATCCCGCGACAAGGCGGTTGAATTCGTCAGATATTACGAGATGCAAGACCTCGGCGTCTTAAACGTAACCAGCGCGTCCGTGGCGTCGTCGCTCAACACCGGCGACGGAACTTACCGTAAAGCCTCCGCCGACCCCTCGGTAATGGCGTCGGTAGGACAGGTCTGGCTACGCTATAAACGCGCGACGTGGGACAACGCGACCACTCCCGAGGCGTGGGTGTATTATTATTACGGCACCACTTCGGAGATAGACCCCGAACGTCTGCCGTCGTCGCTGTCGGCGGCGATCGCGCAGGTTACCGACACCATAGTCGATCGCGGCGGCTACGTCTACCTGACCGGCGGAAACGACGGTTTAGATAAAAACGGTTCGCCGTATCTTCACGAATCGCAGATAGCGCTCGAGCGGCTCACGTCGTTTATAACCAAGACCGGCGCGGACATGCGCAGCGCCGTAAACTATTCCGGAGACCCGGGAATTTACGACAGTCAGATCGTAACCTCGGCGGGCGAGACGTGTTCTTTGGTAACGACGTATCAGTTCGAGTACGGAGAATACACGAAGATCTTCTATACCAACCAAACCGACGCGGACGGGAATCCCATCGTAAAGGAATTCAAACTGCTCCCCGCCGGCACGGTATTCGGAAGCCTGAATATAGACGGCGGAGTGTATTGGCTAAGAGAATGCGACGAAAGCGGCATGCGCGACTATAAGGTATTCTTAGACAAGACCGCGCCCACCGTCAACGTTTCGTATGAAAACGCGAGGGGCGATACCGTTACCCGCGAACTCGATTCTTCCATCGACGGAACGACGGTAAACGGCAAGACCCTCAGAGTAACCGGGTTCAGCACCACCGCGACGGAATTGGATTCCATGGCGTATATAGCGGTATTCAAGAAAAACGGCGTACTCGTAAACGTATATCGTCAAGAGGATATTCCGCGCACGGGCGTAGAGATTTCGGACGGACAATACTTCCTTGAAATTTCCGACCGTTCGGGCAACGTGTACAGGGTAAACGTATCGATGAACTCCACGCCGATGACAGTCAAAGTCAACGTGGAAGAAAACCGCCGTATACAGATAACCTGCAACAGAGACGCGACCGAGATAAAGAATTTCGAGATATATCTCGACGGAAAACTTATCGAATCCAACTATTCGAGCAACCTTACCTATTATCAGGCGGGCGTATATTCCATCCGTATCGAGGACTGGTTCGGCAACACCTTTACCTACGACTACGAATTAAAGCGCGAACTTCCCAAAATCAATTGGAACTACGTCGAAAACGAAGAATATTTCGCATACGACGGCACGCAGTCCTGCCTGAGAATAAGCAAAACGGGCGAGCGCGAGTACCAAATAGTCACCAACAAGGCGCTGATGTTTACGTTCGACACTCAGGCGGGATACGAGTACGAATTCGACGACAAGTCGCTCGCTTATACCGTCAAAGAGTTCAGCGGCTTAACCCGCGTTCGCATAAACGACGCCGTGGACTGGACGCTTACGGTACGTTATGCGCGCTATCCCGAAATATACGTCGTATATAACTGCGTGACGGACATGGCTGCGCCGATCATCAACGTAACCGCGCGTCAGGACGTCATAAAATACTTCGATATGCAGCAACTCGAAGAGTTGAACGGGACTTTGGGTCCCGATTTGGAACACTACGCTGAGTTCTTCACCCCCGACAATATATACTTCGAGGTGAGCAAGACCGTTCCCAAAGCCGTTCGCGAGAACTCCACGGTATTTTCCCCGCTTATAACTTTGCAGTTTACCGATAAATCCATCTGTAACCACGTCGAAGTCTACTTAGACGGAGTTATGATCCGCGAATTTACCGAAAACGAGGGCGTAAGCAACGTAACCGTAACGCGTTTCGGCGAATACCGCATAGTGGCGAGGGACGCTTTGGGCAACGAAAGCGAGTTCTGCTTTATCAACGACAAGTCCGACGGCGCGGAGTTTTACGCCGACGGCAAAGAACTTGCGCCGAAAATATCCCCTGCGGAGTCCATCGTCTTTGAAAACGACGAGTATTCGTATCCGTCCGACGCCTACGCGTACGAAAGCCTTGAAATGGCTTACGACAGCGGCGCGACGATAGCGATAGCGGTCGAGAAAAACGGCGAGAAGAAGTATTTGCGTTTCGAGAGCATAAACGGCGCTTTATACCAAGTCGCATATATGCTTATGCCGCTTACGGACGAACAGGGCAACCCCGTTTACGACGGCAACGGCGACGAAGTCTATTCGTACAGACAGATATACGCCGCCACGATTATTTCCGACGTCGCTACGGCGGAAAAAGACAAGACCTACGTCTTGGCGACCGCGCAAGAGGCGGGCGTAGACGTTTACGTCCGTTTCGACGAAGAAGAGCGTATGTATTACCGCATAGACGCGCCGAAGGACGGCGAGGCGATCGTCGAACTGAGAGTTACTTACAACGAAGAATATCAGCCGTATTTCCTCAAGGCGGTGATGTGCGGAAAACTTCCGGAGATCGCGCTGGAAAAGGTCGACGACGGCGAGCGAGTAACGCCCGCGTCCACCGACGAAAAGATTTATTTAAGCGGCGGATTCTTTATCGCCGAAACTGCTTTCGACGGCATTACCGAAATCACTGCGGCGTATTCTGAAACCACGGAGTTCGGCGAATATCAGACCGTCTACACCCCGAGCGACGGCTACGTCAAAATCGTATTCGAGAGCGAAGGTTTCTATTCGATAAAGGTCAAGAACATATACGGGCGCGTCGCCGAATTTACCGTAATCATGGCAAACGAACTCAGAGTCGTCGTTACCGCGGAGTACGACGACGGCGAGGCGAATCAGTTCTTGGCGTCAAACGGTCAGAGTTTCAAAGCCAACGAGAGCGTTACGGTCGACGTGTATTTCGAGCGCATAACTTACGTCTTGACGTATAACGGCGTCGAGCAGACCCCGGTACAACTTTACGATCCGAACGGAACGTGTTCCGTCAAATGGAAAGACGCGGGCGTATACGCGCTTAAACTCACGGACGGGTTCGGAAACGAAGTCGACGTATCGTTTGAAATAAAAGACCAACCTTTCGCGTTCAAACAAGACTATTTAATCGGATATAACGAAAAGGCGCTCAGAAAAGACGAGGGCTATACCAACAATAAACTTTCCGTAAACGCGGACAGGATGATCGACGACGGCATATATGAAGTCAAGATAATATACGGCGAGGAAGAATACGTCGTGTTCGACGTCCTTAAGACCAACGGCGTGCCGCTTTCCGAGGACAGGTTAAACGGCGTAATCGGCAGATTCGGCGACGGAGAATACGTTCTCAAGATGCGCAGCGCCTACGGCAACGTAACCGAAACCGTCTTGCATTACCGCGAAACGGATACCCTTTCGGTAAGTCGGACGATAAGGACTTCGAGAGAGAGCGAGCCTATAGGCATTGCTTACGGCGAAGTGAATAAGATTTATTCCAATTACAGCGTGACGTTTGAAACGGTTGCCGGCAGATACGAGATACGGATAGACGGCAACAGGGCGGATATGCCGCTCGTCGTCGCGTACCCGACCGACGGCGAAGAGGCTGGCGAATACGTCAAGACGGTTACCTATATAGACGAGTACGGTTTCGAGTACGAATTCGAGGTAAACCTCGTCCGCAAGATACTTGAGATAAAATTGTCCGACTATATGGACGTATTTACGGTCAACGAGCAGACGGTAACGAAGGGCGACGTCAAAATCGAATTCGATTCCGCCGTAAGTTGCGAGGTTTCGCGCTCGGGCGGGGAGAGAGTTCCGTATACTTCGGGCGAAGTCCTTACCGCAGACGGCGTATACCGTTTCTATATAACCGACGTAGCGGGCAACGTGTTTACCGCGATGGTCAAAAAAGACACGCTCGTCGAGTTCACGTTTATAAACGCAGCCACGGACAGGGCGATTGAAAACGGCGGAGTCATCACCGAAGGCAGCGCGAGGTTTACGCCCGTAAACAGCGATTCGGCGCATATCGACCTTGCGGTCTTAAACGGCGAAGAATACGTTTCTTCGACGAGTACGGCTTTCAACGAAACGGGTAAATGGGAGTTCATCGTATCCGACGATCTGGGCAACCGCGCGTACTATTATTTCTACGTCGTGGAGCATTCGCTCGCGAGATTCGAGTACGAATCGCCATACGCATACAAAATTTCGAGCGTTCAATACGACGGCGGAGACGGAGTTCTCGTTTCTTATAACAGCAGCGTTATCCAGAACGCGCTTAACTCAAGGATGATATTCTCCGAGTCGGGGACGTATTTCGTAACGGTAGAGTCCTTGGCGTCCGCGGCGCAGTTCGGGTTCAACGTAGCGATAGACAGAACTCCGCCGACGGCAAAACTCGTCGGCGCGGAAAACGGCGGCTCGACCACGAAGAACGTCACGCTCGCGAATTGCAAGAGCGGAGAGAAGATCGAGATATACAAAAACGGCGATCTTATCCAGACCACGGCGGTTACGTCGGACACTATGAGAATGCCCGAAATAAAAGAAGAGGGCGAGTACAGAATAGTCGTATCCAACGCCGCGGGGAACAGTCAGGTATTCGAGTTTACGAGAGAATACACGGCGAACTTCGCTACGACGGTAACCGTAATAGTAGTGTGCTTATTGATAGCCGTCGGGCTTTTGGTGGTATTGATTTTGCGCAAGCGCGTGAAAGTATAAACCGCACGGGAAAATCTTTTCCGCGCTTACCGCCGTAGGCGCGTGAAAGTACACCGCCGCGTAATGCGGATATTGTAATAGATTTGTAACACCCAAAAGTGTTATAATAATAGAAAAAATTTTTATAAGGAAGGTAAAAGTACCATGAAATCAATGTTGCTAATGACTTCGGCAGAAATGACGAAAATTATCAGCCCCATCCTCGAGGTCTGCAAAGTCCTCGTACCCGCTCTTTTAGCCGTTGTAGGCGCGGTCGGAGCGATCTACTGCATTTTGCTCGGCGTCAAATACGCGCGCGCAAGCGAGCCGCAGGAACACGAAAACGCGAAAAAAGCGCTTCAACACGCTATTGTGGGATTCGTTCTCATTTTCGTTCTTCTCATAATGTTACAAGTCGGCATATCGATCTTCACGGATTGGTGGCAAGGATATGCGTATTAAAAAGAAAGACATCTTTCTTTTTATCGCAACCTTAATCGCGGCAATAGCCCTATCGGGGTGCTACGAACTCGGCGACGCAACCGAGAACGACGAAGAATATCGCAGTAATTATTCCATCATACGGTTTATAGGCAGGAAAGGCGAAACCGCATCTTTTGGCATGAAAGATTTTTATACCAAAGAGGCGGTAAACGACTTCGCTTCGCCGATGTCGGAAGAACTGCGTCAAAAATACTCCTACATCATGATAAAGTCCGAAAACTCGGTGAGTTTGGGCGAACTCGCGATGTATTTTGAATCCGACGTAGCGGCGGAGGTTTTCGTGTCCGTGTTTATACTGAGCGAGGACGAACTCCCCACGAAACTCTACGACGGAGAGAACGGGGAAGTATCGGAGGAGGACTGCGACGAGCCGGAAAACGAAGCGGCGGTGACGGAACTTTCTTTTCGCGTTACCGGCGCGGAAGCGTCTGCCAAAAAAAGGTGGCAACCCATGTATCTCAAGTCGTGGGCAAAGGCGGGCGCGCCGAAAGTCAAGAGGTTGAATATCGAAGGCGGGCAATATATCGTTTTTCGCATAAAAAACAACTGTTACGACCCCGCGCTGCGCGTCTTTAACCGCGCAAAAAAAGAGTGGCAAGCAGTAGTGGACGACTACACGGCAAAAGAGGCTGCGCTAAAAGCGGTTTCAGAGGACTCGTCCGCGACCGCAGACCAAAAAGTCGCCGCCAAGAACGCGTTCGACGCCGCCGCCAAAGCGAAAGCCGTCGCCGACGCGTCGTATAGTCAAGCGCTTGAACGCTACGAAAGAGAAAAAGCGCCGGAAATGACAGAGGTTTCGTTCAGGATCACCGCGGTTTTGATAAACGCGGAGTAAAGGAGAAAAAATGTTCGATTGGTTTTGGGAATTTTTATACGGAATTACTAAATCCCTTCTGCGCCTAATAGACGGGCTTATTTCCTGTGCAAACAAATTGTGCGGAATAGAAACCGTCAACATCGGCGGTACCGAAACCGATTTGGTTTCATACATGATGAGGAGCGAAACGCTGTCAAACGCCTTCAGGGTCGCCGCGGTTATCGGGTTTGTCGTTCTGATATTTTTCACGATTGCGAGGATCATAATGGTCATCGTAAAAGAAAAACCGGATATGTCTCCCGGTCAGGTTGCGGTAAAGGCGTTCAAAACCTTGTTGCTGTTTTTGTTCGTTCCCGCCATAATGATCACCGCCATATGGGCGCTCAATACGCTTATGGGCATATTATACAGCGTAACCAGAAACGGCTCGCAAAACCTCGGCAGTTTCCTTTTCGGAATCTTTTCGCAGGACGCGGAAATCACGAACCCGACGCTGTACGAAGAGATAGTCGCCGGCACTAAGAGTTACGTCGACACCGACCTCGTTTCCGAAGCGATCGACTTGTCCGATTTCGACTTCCTCTATTCTTGGGCGGCGGGGCTGGTGCTGCTGTTTACGCTGACCAGCGCCATGGTTCAGTTCGTAGACCGCGCCATAAGCATAGGCGTGTTGTTCGTGGTGTCTCCGTTTTCGGTCGCGTCGTCCGTTCTTGACGACGGCGGGAGGTTTAAGTTATGGAGAGAGCAGGTGCTTATCAAGTTTATGTCCGGCTACGGCATAATTCTGTATCTGAACATATACTGCCTGCTCATTTCGATTATAACACCGTCGTCGGTAGTATTTTATCCCGACAGCGGACTTATCAACGGCATTTTCAAACTACTGATAATAATCGGCGGAGCGTTCGCAATGCAAAGAGGCTCCGCGCTGATAGGCAATCTTCTCTCTGCGGGCGGAGGCTCGAGAGAACTTATGGATTCTTCGCTTGGTCGTCTCGGCGCGTCCGCGATAACGGGCGGCGGCAAACTCGTCGGCAAAGGCATTTTTGCGGGCGGCAAAAAACTTTGGGGGAAACTCTCCTCTAAAGACAAGAAAAGCGACGACGCCAAGAAAGACGAATCAAAATCCGCAGAGGGAGAGGCGAAGGACGATTCTTCCACGGGCGAGAAATTCGACAAAGACCCGAAGTACGGCGACAAGAAAGATCTTTCGTCTAAACTCAAGAACGAATCGCAGCCCAAACCCGCGGGCGACGGAGCCGCCAAAAAGGACGGCGATAACGGCGGAGCAAAGGACAACGCGAGCGGCACGAAATTCGACAACGATAAAAACGACCTTAACAAATCGCGCAGCGACGCCATAAAAAATTCGCTCGACAATTTCGAGAGCCCGGGGAGTATAAACGATCCCGACGAGGATTAAGGAGGACGCAAATAACCGATGAGAGTTATACCTAAAACCGCAAAAGTAAAAGTTCAATTTTTTAAAAACATATCGGTAGCGGATATTCTGTTCGCCTTGCTCGGGCTGGTGCTTGTCGTGGTGATATGTCTGAGCAATATCGGCATATCCCGCTTTTTCATAGCGCTGGTAGTCGCGTGCGCGGTAGGCTGTCTGTTTCTTCCTTACGACGGGCAGAGGTTTTATCTGTTTTTCAGAACGTTCGTGCGATATTTGTTTTCGGTCAAGAAATACGTCAAGCAAGACGTCGAAAGCGCGTCGAGCGTCAAGGCGATTTTCGCGTTTAAAAACGTCAAGGACGGCTATATCGAATTCGGCGATTATTACGCCGGCGTTTTAGAGATAGGCTCGAGAGAGTTCAGGCTGCTCACGGGCTTTCGCCAGGACCAGATAATAAACAACCATTTCGGAAAAGTCATCCGCGCCATATCGGGCAAAACGCGCGCGTCGCTCGTCAAGATAGACAAGAAAATCAATTTCGAGGACTTTATCGCAAGGGAAGAAGTAAAGCGCGAAGACTTGAAAAAGACCTTCGACGCAGGCGAACTTACCGAGCAGGAACTGTTTGTCCGCGAACGCGTTTTGCAAGACAGAATAGCGGTGTATAACAATCTCAATTCGTCCGGCGCGGACAAGATAATGGCGCCGTCGTTTTATCTCGTCGTATACGACGCGCAAAAAAGCGTTATCGACGAAGTGCTTTCAAACGCCGTCGAAACGTTCGCCGAAGCCGGTATGGAGTCGCACGTTTTAAACACGAAAGAATTATGCGTGTTTTTAAAGTACAACTACACGGATAAGTTCAACGAAGAGGACGTCGACGTGATCGACGAGCGCGAATATATGAATTGGATACTTCCCGACGAAGTTTCGTTCACTTCGAGAAGTACCGTCATAGACGGCGAAGAGAGTTTCTGCTTTACTATCCGCAACTATCCGCTCACGGTCGGCAACGCGTGGGGTTTTCAACTCTTCAACACCGAGGACACGAAAGTCGTGATGAATTTAGAGCCTTTCGAGAAGGACAAAGCCGTAAGGATGATAGACCGCTCGTTGCAGGAACTGCTTTCTCAAAGCGAGCAGTCATACAGGGCGAGTTCGGTTATCGACAAGACCACGCATATCAACACCTTGGTGCAACTTCTCGCTCTGCTTAAAAACGACAACGAAAACCTTTACAAGGTAAACATACACGTTACGCTATATAACCGCGAGAAACAAAAGAAAAAGGACCTTAAAAAGCGCCTTATGCGCGTGCTGTCCGAGCAAGGTTTTGAACTTTCGGACGATTTTTGCAACCAAAACCGCGCGTTTATCTCGATGAACCTTTCCCAAAACGACGTGATGACGGAATTTCAGCGCTCGATACACTCGAATTCCGTGGCGGCGGTGTTCCCGTTCGTGTTGTCGACGATAATGGAAAAGGGCGGCGTGACGATAGGTCAAAGCAAGGGTTTCCCGGTAATAGTAGATTTCTTTGCGCGTAACAACGAGAGGGTAAACTCAAATATGGTAATAATGGGAAAGTCCGGATCCGGAAAATCCTATTCCACCAAGACATTGCTTACGCATTTGGCGACGGAGAACTGTAAGATATTTATCCTCGACCCCGAGAACGAATACGACGTCATGGCGTCGAATCTCGGCGGAAAACTGATAGACGGAGGAACGGCGAGCCACGGCAAACTCAATCCTTTCCACGTCATAACTACGCTCGACGCCGACGAAGATACGGACGGAGCGAGCAGCGCGTTTTCGGTTCACTTACAGTTTTTGGAACAGTTTTTCCGCGAAATACTTCCCGGCATCGGCGCGCACGCGCTCGAGACCTTAAACAACCTTATCGTCGAGTTATACGCGAAAAAGGGCATCACCGAAGAATCGGATTTTTCGGCATTAAAGCCGGAGGACTATCCGATATTCGACGACTTATACGCGTTCATTATGGAAAAATTAGAGGTTGCGGAAGTCGCGTATGACGTTGAAAACCTGAGGATATTGAAAAACTTCATATCCAAGTTCGCCTCCGGCGGCAGAAACTCGAAACTCTGGAACGGTCCGAGTACGCTGTCGGTCAAAGAGAACTTTGCTGTGTTCAACTTCCAATCCCTCCTCGCCAACAAAAACGGCGTAATAGCAAACGCGCAGATGCTGCTCGTTTTAAAGTGGCTCGACAACGAGATAATCAAAAACAGAGATTTCAATTTAAAGTACAATACTAACAGAAAAATAATCGTCGCAATCGACGAGGCGCACGTCTTTATAGACCCGAAATACCCTATCGCGCTCGACTTTATGTATCAACTTGCAAAGCGTATCCGTAAATACAACGGTATGCAGATAATAATCACTCAAAACATAAAGGACTTCGTGGGAAGTCAGGAGATAATAAGAAAATCCACCGCGATAATAAACGCTTGTCAGTATTCGTTTATATTCGCCTTAGCGCCTAACGACATGGACGATCTTTGCACGCTTTACAGCAAAGCGGGAAATATAAACTCCGCGGAGCAAGACCAGATAATCAACAATTCGAGGGGCAGCGCGTTTATAATAACCGGACCGCAGTCGAGAACGAGCATAGACATAATAGCCTCCGAGAGGGTAGCGTCTTTATTCGGAGAGAAGAAAGCGCAATAAATCAAATATTGACGAGAGGAACGTTTTATGGGTAAATTCATTAGAGAAAACGAAAAAGTAACGAAAGCGAATTTTGCGTCAATGGCGAACCGTTTCCGCGCGGTTGCAAATGCAAAATTAACTACCGAGGGGAAATCCAATTACCGAATAGCGGTAGAAAAAATGGATAAACAAGACAATCAGAGCGCTTATATCCAATTGCTTTCCGCGACCTACTGGAGTTTGTCCGACAGCGCCAAGCGCGAGTTTTGCTCCAAAGTACCCGACGCCGTCAAAAGAACCAACGCCAACAGAATCAAGAGTAGTATCAAAAGAGATTTGGCGGAAGATCCCGAATTTACCGACGAAAAGATCCTCGAACACGTCAAAGCGCAAGTCCGCGGCGCCAAAAATTACGACGAACTGCTCGCCGCGATCAAGCCGTATATTTCCCAGGAGCAATACAGGGACGTGGAATACAACCCCAAAGAAATGCGGGTGGAAATCCTCCTTGAAAATTTAGACCCCAAAAAAGTCAAGCAGACCTTTTTAGATACGATCGAAAACGCCGCAACTCCGGAAAAGGCAAAGGAGATCGCTTTGCCGTTTATGGGCAAAGAGAAGTTAAGTCAGAGGAAATACAGCGAGTACGACGTTTCGGCGCTTTATTTCGAGGACTCGGCGGAGGAAATATTCGCTAAAGCTGCCGAAGAACTCGACGAGGAGGAAATCGTCGCTTTAGCCGAGGCGGCGGACAATTACCAACCTTTACATCTGAAATCGTGGGAAGAAGTCGGCACGCACCCGTTAGCCGAAAACACGGCGGCGGTCGAGAAGATGATTCTCGGCGATTCTTCCATGACGGAAGAGGAGAAAAAAGAAATAACGGAGATGATGGATAAAATCGACAAAGATACCATCGTCACCGAAACCAAGCATATAAACACCCTTAACGACAGGCGTAAAAATACGGAAGAGGCGCTCACCAGGGACTCTGCCGCAGCGGGAGAAAACGCGCTCAAATCTCAGGGAGTGGATCCCGATCCCACCGAAATTACCTTAGACAACGAGACGGGCAGAATGATCCATGTAGTAAAAGAGAACAAGCAACAGGATTTCGAGAAAATGAAATCCATTGATATGCAGTTCTCCGACGAGACCAAAGCCGCGATAAAGTCGGTATTTGCCAAGTTAGAGCAATACGGCTACGTCAGCAACGGTATTCCGCAAGAGCAAGGCGTGAAGGCTTACGCTTTGACCGAATACTTGACCGCAATAAACAAATATCAAGAGGCGCTGGGAAAAGCCGTAGAGACAGGCGACGTGTCCGAAACAGTCAAGTACGCGAAAGAAGTCAACGTGCATAACGAGCAAGTCCACGACGTTTTAAACGAGGTGAGAGAGAACTTCCCCGTAGGCGACGGTGACGTATATCCGGGCAACGTCGATATTTTGCGTAACAACGCGTTTCCCGTCGACTTAAGACAGGACATAAAAGGCGTTTCGCAACTCAACGGATTATATGCGGTTTACGGTTTTATCAAAGAAAACAACCTCGACGTGGACGAGTTTTTGAATCACCCCGTGCAGTGCGTTGAGAACTATTATCGCGACGTTGTATACAAAGTATTCGAGCCTACGGAACAGATAAAAGGGAAGTCGGGCGCGGAAGCGATATGGGCGCTGACATATCGACCGGCGGAAAACATAAAGTACACAAGTTTCGGTGTGCCGCGAGTAGTGGAAAGTCTTACCGCTCTTGAAAAAGACCCCGAACTTAAGGCGAAGAACTCCGCCGCGTCCGTTGCCTTTGCTAAGACGACTCACGATATGTTTAACGACCACGCGTTCGGCATAGATAGCGCCGTTGAGCAAAATTTGCCCGTAATAGACCGCGTACTTATCGTAAAAGAGCCGCAACTCGACGGAAAACTTTTAAACTGCAAGACTTTCGACCCGACGACGGGTAAAATCGTATCGGTATCCGACGGTTTCGACGAAGCGGAGTATATTTCGCGCAGCGCCGAAACCCCGTTCGAGTTTTTGGAAAGGCTTAAAGAAAACGTCCATACCTATATGGATAAAAACGCCAAATCCGGGCATTTCGACAGATCCATTTCAAACGACTTTTTTATCGAGGCGGCGCAAAAGGCGGCGGCGAAGTACCTTATGGTAAAAGGTAGCGACGGCGCGCTCGGCGGGCAAGACGACGCGAGCAAGGAACTTCTCGATTTCGTCAACGACGGAAAGACTTCGCTCGACCGTTGGATAGACGAGAGATACCCGAACGCGACCACGCCGGAAGAGAAAAAACGCGTTCAGGACCTTCACTCTTCCTTCGCTTGCAAAAATCCTTACGCCGATATGGTGAGAGATTGCAACTCTTTAGTAGCCTCGCAGATGTCTAAAAAAGGCAATACGCGCGAGTATGCGAACGGCGAAAGAGCGGCTAATTCGATAGACGAAAAGAAATCGTATTTAACGACGGCTTTCCGCGACGGAAAAGTGCCGCAGTCTTTCTATGCCGCGAGGATGGAGCAGTTAAACAAAGGCGACGTCGGCGCCAACATGCCGCCGTTTTTCCGCGCGGACGACCTTCCGAAACGCGATAAATATATTGAACAAACCTACGGCGCCGAGAGCGTAAACGAACTTTCCGAAGAAGAAAAAGATATGGTTTACGCGCACTTCGTCGAACAAGCGCAAGCCGAAAAACGCACGTTCCTTACGAAGAAATATATGGCGGATAAAAACCTCGTTATAAAAGGTCAATTCTTCACTACGGAAGAGATGGAAGAGTTGTACCCCGCGGCAAGAGAAGAGGCGGAGCGCGCAAAGAGCGAGTACGAGGCGAAAGCGGCGGAGCAAAAAAGACAAGAAAACGAAAAAGAAAATTCGTTATCTCACGACGAGAGAGTAAAATTCGTTCGCGAGGGCGAAACCCTTACGAAAGAGACTTTCCCGGCGATGATGAATAGGTTTTTGTCGTACAATTACCGCGAGTTCGAGACAAATCCGAACGCGACGGAAATGCAGAACGCGATAGCGCAGAAACAAAACTACGGCGATCATTTGCGCGGCAGGGCGTTTATGAATGCGTTGCGGGATAAACTGTCCTCCGAGCAGATGAATGACCTTTTCAACTCCTTGCCGGAGAGCAATAAAAAGATTATTTACAGAAATATCGGCAAAACGCTTGAAACCGCCGCCCGCGATAAATGTTTTGCCAAAGATGACGAAATCAAGGCAATGCCCGAAGGTCCCGCAAAGGAAGCGGCGAAGCGCGAGTTAAATGAAATGAATGAGATCCGCGACAGACTCTGGAAAGGCGACATGCGCCCCGAGGAGGCGATACGCCTTGCACGGCCTTTAATTTCGGACGAAAAATTCAACAAGTTGAATCTTTCGCTCGCGGGTAACGCGCCGAGGAGTTTCTTCGTCGACAACGTAAACGTTATTTCGGCGGCGTTGCCGCAAGTCTTATCCGAAGCCGATTTGCGCGAGTTGGCGCAAAAAGCCGACGAGTATAAAGTCCCGTGGGAGAGAGATAAGGGCGAGATAGGAGAAAAAGTTTACACCGAGCAAACCAAGAAAGCCAAAGCGGATATTCTGGCAATGACCGAGTTGAACGGCGTGAAACTCGACGAAAACGCAAAGGCTCGAATCATCGACAACCTCGAAAAAGCCAACGACTTCCTTCGCGGGCCGGGCGGCGAAAACATGGACTCGTACTTAGATGTCGCTTCGGAGTTCCAGCGTGCCTGTCTGCATATAGGATCCGCGGCGGGCGAACGAAAAATCGCCGAAGAAGGATTCGATAGCGGCGCCATTGAAGAAAAACAAGACGAATATTCCAACGAGAACCTCGTCGTAAAAGAGGGCAAGGAAGAAGAGATACGAAAATGGGACGAGGCGGAATACGAGATGTCCGAAGAGACGAAATCCGCCATAAAATACGTCTTTGGTAAAATGCACGAATTCGGCTACGACCAAGCGGGAGTTGTAGGCGAGGAGGGCAGTTCCAAAGAATATGGACTCGGCAAACTTGCGAGCGGTATCAACGCGTATAAAGAGGCTGTCGCCTCGGGCGACGCCGTAAAAATCGCCGAAGCCTCCGAGAAGATGCTTACGGAGAAAGAGCGCGTCGACGAACTTTTAGGGTATATTAAAGAGCATTTCCCGGTAAAAGAAGGCAATTTCGCGATAGCGGGAAACGTCGACGTTGCGAGAAACGACCTTTTCCCGCCGTATCTGCGTTACGACGATGCGGCGGTTACTCAGTTCAACTCTTTATACATAGCGATCAATTACGCGACGGCGCACGGCATAGCCCCGGAAGAGTTTATCGAGCATCCGGCAAAATACATGAAAGAGATCGCGTTCGGCAGCGACAATAAAAATATAAATAACACGCTCGTCGGCAAATCCGGCGGCGCGGCGCTTTTCGAGGCGTGTCTTTCGACGGATAATATTAAAGGCATCGACCCCGGCTACGCGCGCGCGTTCGAGGCGTTCAACTTCTTCGATATGGATCCCGAGGTCCGCGCGCACAATCACGGACTCGGCAACTACCTCGATCAGGCTGTATTAGAAAACAACCAGCGCGAGGTACAAAACCGCTCGACGATCTATCGCGGCGACAATTCGCATCTCGACAGACTTTTATTCGTTTCGGAGCCGCAAAAAGACGCGTCTCTTCTCGGAATACGCATCTACAGCGCCAAGGACTTAGGATATATCGAGCCGAAGCCGTTCGACGAGTTTGCGTATTTACGCAATAACGGCAAGTCGATTGCCGAAATGAAAGAGCAGATAGACAAAAACATTGCGGAATATCTCAAATTAAACGCCGAAAACCGCAATCGATACGGTAAATCGCTACAAGCAATATCGCAGCAGAAGTTCCTTAAAATAGTACAATCTGCCGCCGAAAAGGTGTTGATGGCAAAGGTTGCGGAGCGCGACTCGACGGAATATAGGGCGCTCGAAGAACTTCTTTCGGACGGCAACGCTTATATAAAAGGCGTAATCGAGAATAATAAATTGATCGATAAAAGCGGCAATCCGATAGACTTCACCGCCGAGGGCGAAAAAAACCGCGGAAAGTCGCTTGCGGAGTTTAAAGACAAGGTAGATAATTACAGAATGATCGCCGCGGGCGATATGGATCTTAAATCCGACAAAGCGTTCTTCGAGGAAATGAACGCCGCCAAGCGAGAAGTCGAGGGGTTGGATAAGCGAATCTCCGAAAGATCCGCCGCCCTCGGAAACGACGCCGCGGCGGCACTCGACGACGAATACCAGGCTTTAAACGCGCAAAAAGAGGTAAAACTTGCCGAAATTCGGCAAAAGAGCGCGGAATATATGTCTAAACTCGGCGACGACGTCAAGACGGGGCGCATACCCGAATCTTTAAAAGACGCACTCGTTTCCAGAACGATGGCGGGCAATTTCGACGACTTCCCCACTCCGTTTGCGGTTACGGACCTTATGACCAAAGAGCAGTATATAGCGTCTTTGGCGGGGAATCCGGATTACAACCTTAACGACTATGACGAGGCGGACCGCGACGCGCTTTACGAAATGTACGTCGCAAGAAAAGAGGTGCCCGCGGAAGAAGAGGCGCAGCGTTTTGCCGCTCGTCGCTACGCGAAAGACTTCGGGTTTACCGACGTCGGCGTAGCCGCGCCCGAGCGCGGAAAAGAGCAAAAACCCGAGATTCCCAAAGAATACAGCGGGAAAATGTTCAAACCCGGCGAAGAGGTAACGAAGTCCAACCTCGCCGAGAAACTTATTGCCATGGACGAGGCGAAAAAAGCGGAACCAAAGGGCAAAAGCTGGTTCGAAAAGCGCCAAATCATAGAAGCGGCGGAAAATAACGGCAAGCGTTTGGCGTTCATATACGAAGAGGCGACGAAGCGGCTGACGGGCGCGGGCAAAAAAGCCGTAATAGACGCGCTGGATCAGAAAACGAGAGAGAGCCTGGAAAAGAATACCAAGAGGGCTTACGTCGATATACTTCAGAAAAAGGGCGGCGCGGCGAAAACTCTCGGCGACTCGATCAAAGCGGACCTTGGCAAGATGACACTCGATGAAGTCAAAACCATTGCGGGCGCGCACCTTACCGCACAAGAGAAAGCCGATCCGAGACTCGTTCCGTTCAATCACATTTCGTATACCGCGAACATCGACGGCAAAAACGCGCAGATATGGCGCGCCGTAGTCGCGGATCTCAGCGAAAAAGACATAAGCGAAATAACGCGCCGTGCGGATTCTATGATCGTCGCCACCGAAAAACCGTTAGAGGAAAACAAGGTAGAGCGTTTCAAGGAAGAGTTCGACGCTGTCAAGAATATAACTGACAAAATGAAGTCTTTGCACGGCAAACCCATTACCGAGGAAGATCGCGCGAACATAGCCAAGACTCTCGACGAGGCAAAAGACCATCTTTCAGACGTTTCCCACGAGTATTTCAGTATACGGGACAACCAACGCTCGAGCAGGGAAGAAAGCGATTACGGAATGAACTACACGCGTTCGCGCGAGGCAGAGGCCGAGGCGACGAAAGAAGGCGTCAGCGTTATCGAGGCGGGAGGTGTAAACGCTCTTCGCTTAGCCGCATGGAAGAAACAGAATGCGGGTTATACCACGATTATGTTAGGCGATGAAGTCGAAGCCCGCGTTTACCAACTCGAAGAGGGCGGAGCAAAAGGATTCGACGCTTTACGCGAAAAAGAGATAGAGTATTCGCCCGAAACGAAAAAAGCGATACTCGACGTTTTCCGCAAGATGGACGAATTCGGCTACGACAAAGTGCCGTTTTCCGGCGAAGAACAGTATAAAATTTACGGGTTACGCCTATACGACAACGCGCGTATAGATTTTGAGAAACAATTAAATAGCAAAGACCCCGCAGAGCAGATAAAAGCGATAGATTCCGCAAACAAGATGAATACGGAATACGCTCACGCAAAAGAACTTCTGGGTATGATCCACAAGTCCTTTGCGGTAGAAGGCGACGTGGTAAACTATCCGGGCAACCTCGACGTATTGAGAAACGACCGTATGCCGCCGGAATTCCGCGACGATATTGCGGGCATGTCCACGCTAAACGGTTTGTATATGTCTTACCGCTTTATGAAACAGTTGGGCTTATCGCCGGAGGAGTTCGTAAACGCGCCGAAAAAAGCCGTTACGAAAGAAGCGGATAAACTTATCGCCGAACTCGATTTAAACAAAGCGATCATCGGAAATTCCGGCGCGGACGCCATAACCGAAATCGGAAAAGAAAAACACGCCATTATAAACATGGGTACGGCGTATATGCTCAGCCGTACTATGGAGGCGATGGCAAAACTCGAAAAAGACCCCGAGATGGCGAAGAGCAACGCGCTTGCGGAGTACGGTTACAGCATGACGACCGCCTTCCTCTTAGACGAGATAAACGAACGTCAGGACGTTTACGAGGCGGTCAAGTATAACCTCGACAAGTTCCTGCTCGTCAAAGAACCGCTGGAAAATGCGGATTTGATAGGCGTTCCCGTGTTCGACTTCGAAGGCACTAAACGCGTCGGCGAGGCAAAGTACTTCGACGAAGCGCAATATCTGCTCGAAAGCAACGAAACCCCGGAAGAATTCGTAGATAGAATGAACGGCGAGATAATCAACGCTTTCGAGGCGATGCAAAACAATCGAGGGAAAACGCGATTGACTTCGCCCATCTTGATCGACGCGTTTTCGACCGCGGCGAGCAAATACGCTATTTCGCTCGGCAAAGAAAAACAAGTCGGCGAAGCGTTCGAGAAGATCAAAGAGATGGCGACGCGAGGCAACGAATACATCGAAAAAGTGCTTAACGAGGCAGTCGAAGTGGGAAGATACGAGCAGAACGTATCCAACCTCGACTTAAGCGGCGGACCGTCCAACCCGCATATAATCCGTGACTTCAACAACTCCTTAAGCGGCGCCGTCAAAGCCCAGCAACGCATGGCAAAGCCCGTGATTTCCGCGGACGAACGCCTTAACAAGGACGTAAAGCAGATAGATAAATCCCTTGCGGCTTTAGAGAAAAAAGGCAATTTGACCGAAGCGGATTCGCGCAAAAAAGAAGAACTGCTCGATAGGAGGAGCGCGCTCATATCCGAGCGCAAGGAAGCGCTGTTAGACGCCTACGCCGAGGGCAGGATCCCGAAAGAATATCTCGAAAGGCGTAGCGAGCAGTTGGATAAAGGACCGTTTGACAAGAACGTTCCGTTGTTCGAGGCGGATAAACCCATGTCCAAGCGCGATTTCCAGGCTAAAATGGAGGCTGAGGGCAAGACCGAGGACGTAAACGCGGCTTACGCCAAGTACACGCAATCGTTAAACGACAAAAAGCGTATGCACTTCGTCAAAACCTATATGGAGCAGGAAAATCTCACACAGAAAGAGAAGAAACCCAATCGCGAAGAGCGAGAGCAACAGCGCAAGAAAGAAGAGGAAAAGACGAAAGCCGCGGCGAAAGAGGGTAAGGCTGCCGAAAAATCCGAAGAGGCGGTAGAGAATATCGCTGTCAATATCGAAGAAGAGAAGATCGCGGAAAAAGCGGATAAAATCGAAGAAAAAGACGCTAGCAAAGAAAAGACCGTCGAGGAAGAAGTCGCTCTCGGCAACGACGGCGGCGAGCGCATAGTCATCGACCTCGACGACGATTCGCCCCAAATAGCCGACGATATGTTGTCTATCGGCAACGAAAAGAAAAAGGATCTGGACGACTTGACCAAATAAGGCTGACGAAAGGAAACGTATATGGAATTGATACAGAGTTTTTCGGTGGATCACACCCGCATAATACCGGGAATTTTCACGAGCAGGGTAGATCGTTTGGGCGACTACGCGGTAACGACTTACGACGTAAGACTGAAACGCCCGAACGTAGAGCCTGTTATCGACGTGGCGGCGATGCACTCTCTCGAGCATATAATCGCGACGTATCTCCGCAACGACCCCGTATGGAAAGACGAGATTATTTACTGGGGACCGATGGGCTGTCTGACCGGGTTTTACCTGATATTAAAGGGCAATCGCGCGTCGAGGGAATTATACGACTTGATAATTAGCGCGTTCAAGTCCGTCGGGGAGACGGATGAAGTTCCCGGCGCCGCGCCGATAAACTGCGGGCATTATCTGATGCACGACCTTATAACGGCGAAGTGGTACGCAAAGGAATTCGTCGAGTATCTTACCGAAAACAAAGGCAACGCCGAAATATTTGAATATCCCAAGGCAAAGCGGCTCGTGACGGACGACGGTCGGAACTTTTACGATTCTTAAACTGGCGAAGATGAGAAGTAAGAAATTTTCAGAGGTTATCCGTAAACTGACCGCTTTGGCGTTAACGCTTGCGTCTATAGTCGGAGTTTTGGCGGGTTGCGTAATTAAATTTGAGTTTGACGACGCGGATATTCTCGCGAAAACCTCGGTTATCGAGATAAAGGAGATCAAAAAGCACGGCAACGTCGTTTTAGACGTTACCTTTGCCGAGATGCGCGAGATAGGTCTTGAAACGGGCGACGTAATAACCGTTTCGGTCGGAGAATCGAAGTACGAAATGCCTATCGGAACGTCTTTCAGCGACGTGGACAGCGGCGAGATGATCTGTCGTTTCGACGAGGAGGACGACGAAGTGGCGCTTGCCGTCAATATGGGGTCGTTTGCCGAAAAAACCGGAATAGCCGAAAAACAGACTATAGAAGAAGATCCGGGGTATAAATGGACTGTAAAAATATCCGAACTTATGATAACGCTCAAAGAAAAGCGCGGCTATCTCGACGAATATCGGGTACGCAATCTTACGCGCAGCAACGCGCGTGAAGATTATCCGAGCCTTACGGACGAGGAATTTGCGAATTTCAGAGCGGTGCCATTAAGAGGAATAAAAGCAAATACCTTTTACAGGAGCAGTACGCCGATAGACCCGGCGATCGGGCGCAGCGAATACGCGATGAGAGCGATCGAGCAAGCGGGAATAAAATCTATCTTAAACCTTGCCGACTCCGTCGAGACGATGGAAAGTTACGATGCTTATGTCGGGAGTTATTACGGCGACTGCGCCGTGATAAATCCTGAAATGTCCTACGATTTCGAGAGCGCGGAGTTCGGTGATAAGGTAAAGACGTGCGTAGAATTTATCATAAACGGCGAGGGACCTTTTCTGATACATTGTAAAGAGGGCAAGGACCGCACGGGAATTTTATGCGCTATTTTGGAGTGCTATGCGGGCGCAAGCGCGGAAGAGGTCTTTTACGATTATATGCTCACTTATGTAAACTATTACGGGATAGACTCTTCCGATTCGGTTTACAGCGTCATACTCAATAAAAATCTCGTAAAAACGCTATGCGCGCTGTTAAAAGTCGAAAGCCTTAAAGGCATAAACCTCAAAGAAAAGGCGCGAGAGTATTTGATTTCAATCGGAGTTACGGACGAAGAATTAAAAGCGCTTTCCGAGAAATTGTAAGGATTGAAACGCTTGCTTTTATTTTTAAACGGGTATATAATAATATCGCAGATAACGTAAATGCAAAATATCTATTTTCAAGGAGAGGCAAAATGTACGGAGATAAAATAATTCCCGTAGTAACGTTAAAGACCGTCGAAGAGCGCAACGAAGTACTTCCCGCTTTAAAAAACGACGGAATAATGAACGCGGAGATATGTTTCAGGACGGATTGCGCCGAAGAGGCGATACGTCTGTCGGTAAAAGAATATCCCGAAATGAACGTGGGCGCAGGCACGGTAATAAACGGCGAGCAATGCAAAAAAGCGCTCGCGGCGGGTGCGAAATTCATAGTTTCGCCGGGACTTTCGGAAGAAGTGGCGAAAATTTGCAAAGAAAAGGGCGTGCCGTATTACCCCGGCTGCGTAACGCCGACGGAGATAATGAAGGCGATAGAACTCGGGTTTACGGTGGTCAAGTTCTTCCCCGCGAACGTTTACGGCGGCTTAAAGGCAATGAAAGCCTTGTCCGCACCCTTCCCGCAGATAAAGTTTATACCGACGGGCGGAGTAGACGGCGGAAATATCGAAGAATATCTCGCATGGGATAAAATTTACGCCGTGGGCGGCAGTTCGTTTGTAAAGGAGGCAATGGCAAAATGGCAAAAGTAATAACTTTCGGAGAATTAATGTTAAGGCTCGCGCCTGAGAATTATCTCAGGTTCGTTCAGAGCGAGAAATACGAGGCGACTTTCGGCGGAGCCGAGGCGAACGTGGCGGTAAGTTTAGCGAATTACGGCTTAGACGCGGCGTTCGTAACGAAACTCCCCGAACACGAAATAGGTCAGGCGGCGGTCAATTCCCTGCGCAAATTCGGAGTTGATACGAGTTTAATAGTAAGAGGCGGAGAAAGAGTAGGCATATACTACTGCGAAAAGGGCGCGAGCCAAAGACCGAGCAAGGTAATATACGACAGGGCGTATTCCGCCATATCCAAGGCGAAAGTTTCGGACTTTGCCTGGGGCAAGATATTTAAGGGCGCGACGTGGTTTCACTTTACGGGCATAACCCCGGCGCTTTCGGACGACGTGGCGAAAATCTGCTTAAAAGCCTGCGAAGAGGCGAAAAAGAGAGGCATAACTATCTCTTGCGACCTTAACTTCCGCAAAAAACTCTGGAGCAAAGAAAAGGCGAACGAGGTTATGACAAAACTTTGCGGCTACGTAGATTATTGCATAGCGAACGAAGAGGACGCGAAAGACGTTTTCGACATAGAGGCGGACAACACGGATATAAACAGCGGGAAACTCGATAGAAACGGATATATCTCGGTAGCGAAAAAACTCACCGACAAATTCGGTTTCAAGGGCGTTGCGATAACCCTTCGCGAGAGCCTTTCGGCAAGCGACAACAACTGGTCGGCAATGCTGTATACGGGCGGCGAGGCGGTATTTTCCAAGAAATACGCGATGCATATCGTAGACAGAGTCGGCGGCGGCGACAGTTTCGGCGCGGGGCTTATCTATTCGCTCGTAAACGGCTACGAGCCGCAAAAGGCGATAGAGTTCGCGGTCGCGGCGAGTTGCTTAAAGCACTCTATCGAGGGCGATTATAATATGGTTTCCGTAAAAGAAGTCGAGGCGCTTGCAGGCGGAAACGCGTCGGGCAGAGTACAAAGATAATTTAATAACTGAATAAAAGCGCCGTGAACGGCGCAAAGATGACTGAATAAAACGGCTATGGCGTCTGCAAAATTGCAGACGCCATAGCCGTTAAAATTTTTCAAAATTTAAGAGTTTTTCTTTTTGGCGATTCCGGTTTTGATTTTGAATATGCCCAAGCCGAAGAGATAGGTCGCGCCGAGCAATAAAACCGCGCTGACGGGCGATAGCCAAAGTCTGCCGCCGAAAGTAAAGCCGTAAAAGGCCGGCCAGCCGCCGTTCTCTTCGCCGATAAAGACGACCATTATTATGTAAACGACGGAATACGCCGCGGTGGGAATAATTCCGAGCAGGGCGTCTTTCTTTCCGAACTCCTCTATGCTCTCGAAGAATATAAACGTTATAAGCGCGAGTAGGGGAGAAAGAAAATGTAGATATAAATTGTTCCCCGTAAACAGCGCGAAATATCCTCGTCCCGAAAACGCGCTTATGGGCGCAAGGAAAAATATGACTGTAAGCATCGTAACCGTTACCGAAACTGTCGCGGCGAACTTTACTTTAAACGCCCAAACGGGGAGTTTATATTCGTCGTGTACGGCGTTTTTAACGTCAAAAAACAGCACTATAGCGCAACTTATCGCTAAAAACACGTTTGAAAGCACGGTGAAAAAACAGAAACTTCTAACTCCGTCGAAACCGAAAACGAGATCGTTTCGTATAATGTCCGTTCTGAAATTGTAAAGGTTAGCGTCTACCGTAAAAAATATGATAGCGAGATTGATTATAAGCGACAGAACGTTAAACAGTCTCTTCCGTTGCATTTTTTCTTCTCCTTACGGCGAGTTCGCCCGTCGTGAGTTTATATATCGCGGCTACGGGCAGCGCGCAGATAAACGTTATGGCGGCGCCTTTAAGTTCAAACGGCGCGTCGTTTAAAAGATAAGTAAAGAGCGGAAGTTTCCAAATGAGTACCGTTGCGACGACCGACGTCCAGAAATAGAATATCTCGCCGACGGCGGCGTAAAGCGCGTAGACGAATACGCTCACGTTCTTATGTTTGGGGTTAAACGCCTTGTAAACTATATAAGGCATGAAATATCCGATGAAAACTTGCAGTAACCACCACTTTGCCTCTATGAGTTTAGCGGGGAACCAGGCAAGACACGAAAGTTCAAACAAGACGGCGTATAGCGCGATTAACGCGAAGTTTTTCGGGAAATTCATACTTGCCGCGCATATTACGAGAATGGGGAAAACGAAGTTTTCATACGGCAAGCGTACCAAAAACTGGTCTACGCACATTAATACGAGAAGAGATAAAAGCGCGGCTACGCCTTTTAAGCCTTTTGTTTTTGCAAGCCTTTCGGCTTTCAATAAAGAATTATTCATTGCTGACAGTTTCTCCGTCGAATAGTATTTTTACGGTTTGATAAATATGTTTAACGGGTATGATTTTCATCTTCCCCGCGAACTTTTCCGCCGCGGACTTGTTCGAGGCGGGAATTATTGCGGTTTTAAAGCCGAGTTTATAACACTCCGACAACCGCTTTTCGGTAAAATTGACTCCGCGCACTTCGCCGGTAAGCCCGATCTCGCCGAAAGCGCACAGGTCCTTAGGCACCGCTTTTGAAAAAGCCGAACTTGCAAGCGCTATCGCCACCGCGAGATCCGCCGCAGGCTCCGTAAGTTTTATTCCGCCCATCGCCGTAACGTAGACGTCAGACGAATAAAAGGGGATATAGGCGCGTTTTTCGAGTATTGCGATGATAAGCGCGGCGCGGTTGTAATCGATGCCGAGCGGCATTCGCCGAGGCAGACCGAACGCGGTTTTAGACACGAGCGACTGAATTTCCACCGCTATGGCGCGGTTTCCGGATATTGACGGAGTGACGACGCTCCCCGCGTTTTCGCCCCTGCCGTCGGAGAGGAACAGTCCGCTGTAGTCTTTAACGCCGAAAATTCCCTTGTCCGTCATCTCGAAAACGCCCACTTCCTGCGCCGAGCCGAATCTGTTTTTAACCGCGCGGAGAAGTTTACAGTTGTCCTGAGTCTGCCCCTCGAAGTAAAGCACCGCGTCCATAATGTGTTCCAAAACTTTCGGTCCGGCGATCGCGCCTTCCTTTGTGACGTGACCTATTATAAACACCGTCTTTTTTTCGGCTTTGGCAAAGCGCATAAGCCTCGCGGCGCACTCCTTGACTTGTCCGACGCTCCCCGCCGAAGAATTCATTTCGGAGAGATACGTCGCTTGTATCGAGTCCACTATAAGGAAATCCGCGTCCGCGGCGGCGTCGATTATCGCGTTCAATTCGGTTTCGCCGAGCAGCAGCATGTCCGCGCCGCTAAGTGAGAGCCTTTTTGCGCGCATTTTTACCTGCGCGGGGCTTTCTTCCGCCGAGGCGTATAATACCTTGTAATTCTTCGCGAGGTTGCACGCCACTTGCGTCATTAAGGTCGATTTACCTATTCCCGGGTCTCCGCCGATAAGAACGAGGGACGCGGGGACTATTCCTCCGCCGAGAACCTCGTCGAATTCGGCTATGCCCGAACTTATGCGGACGAGTTTTTCCTCCGAAACCTCGCTCAAACGCACCGGGCGGGATAAAGCGCTCGGCTTTTTAACCTCTTTGGCGGAAACCTCTTCTATCTCTTCTACGATAGTTCCGAATTTTCCGCACGACGGGCATCTTCCGAGCCACCCGGGGCTTACCGAGCCGCAATCCGTGCAGTAGTATCTTGTGTTCGTCTTTACTTTTCCCATAATTTTTCAGTCAAACAATGCGCTTGTACCGCAATTCCCTCTTCTCTTCCGACCGTGCCTATGCCCTCGAGCGTGGTGCAGGTTAGCCCCACGTCGCCAAGCGGCAAGGCGAGCGCCGCGGCGAGATTTTCGCGTATTCTTAAAACGTATTTTGCGAGTTTCGGCTTTTCCGCCATTATGACCGCGGTGACGTTTACGGGCTTATAGCCCGACTTTTTTAACAAATCAAGCACTTCGTCAAGGAGTTTCATGCTCGATATTCCCTTATATCTCATATCCGTATCGGGGAAGTGCTTGCCTATATCTCCGAGCGCCGCCGAGGACAGCAGGGCGTCCATTATCGCGTGGGTAAGAACGTCCGCGTCGCTGTGACCTAAAAGTCCTTTGTCGTGAGGGATTTCCACGCCGCCGAGAATCAGTTTTCTGCCTTCGACGAGGCGGTGAAGGTCGAAACCCGTGCCGCAGCGAAGAGACGGCGCGAAGTCTTTTTTATAAGTGAGTTTCACGTTGTCGTAAGAGCCGTCTATTACTCTGAACTTTCCTATAAACTCCGCAAACAAGCCGGATTCGTCCGTAAAGCGTGAATAATCGTCGGTGGAAGAGTATGCTTTTTTAATGAGTTCGGTTTTAAAAGTCTGCGGGGTCTGCACGAGGTATTTGCCTTGTCTTGAAGAGTTCCTGCCGAAAACGCCGTCGGGCGATACTTCGCAATCGCAAATCGTATCCACGGCGGGAATGGCGGCTACGCCCGAGCCGAACTCTTCGGCGGACGAAACGCTCGAACGGATGATTTCGGGCGAAACGAACGGTCTTGCGCCGTCGTGAATAACCACGACTTCGCCCGTAACCGCGTTAAGCCCCGCCTTTACCGAAAGCGAACGGGTACTGCCGCCCTCTACGAATTTCGGGGAAACGCCCAGCCGAAGAGCAATCTCTTTAAAAGCGGATTCGTCCTCTTTGCGGCAGGGTATTATAAATTCGTCTATAACGCCCGATTCTATAAACGCCGAGAGGCATTTCTCTATCGGAGTAACGCCGCCCAAGTCCTTTAACAATTTATTAAAACCGAAACCTGCGCGCAGCCCCGAGCCTGCGCAGGCTATGATTGCGGAAACTTTCATAATTATATAATAGTATAAAGGCTTTCCGCCTCTTCCTTTTTGACGGTTTCTTTTATGGCGTTTACTTTGAATTTCAGTTCGCCCTCTCCGAAACGGACGGCGACGACGTCGCCGACCTTGACGTTATAGGCGGGTTTAACGGATTTACCGTTTACGGTAACCTTACCGGCGCTCGCCGCCTCGGCGGCGACGGTTCTGCGCTTTAAAACCCTTGAAACTTTGAGAAATTTGTCGATTCTCAAGACTTTTCCTCCGAAAATGAAAAAATTTTTCTAAACCTCGTAAAAATCCTTGACAACTTGTACTAAAGGACGTATAATTATATAATGCTATAATTTCGTAATAATGTCTTTTTGCGCCCTTTTTTAGGTTTTTTAATCTGAAAAAACCGTCAAAAAACGTCAGCGCAACGGCAATTACTATGATATTATACACCTATTTGCAAATTAAAGCAAGGCGTTTTTACAAAATTTTTATTAAGGAGAGAATAATGACGCGCAATTTACCGTTAAAGAAATTCGGGAACGTCGAAAGACGCACGTTTTCCAAGACGAAAATAGTGCAACCGATGCCTTATCTTATCGAGGTGCAGAGAGATTCTTACGCCGCGTTTATAGAAGAGGGCATAAGCGAAGTTTTCGAGGATTTTTCGCCAATCACCGATTATTCGGACAGATTCGAACTTTATTTCCTCGACCACAAACTGTCAGACAAGTCTAAGTACGACGAGAAGGAGTGTCGTTCGCGCGACGCGACGTTTGCCGTACCGCTCAAGGTAAAAGTAAGGCTCGTAAACAAAGTGACCGGCGAGATAATGGACCAGGAAGTGTTTATGGGCGAACTTCCGAAGATGACGGCGAACGGATCGTTCATCATAAACGGAGCGGAGAGGGTAATCGTATCCCAACTCGTGCGTTCGCCGGGCGTATATAACGATTTCGCATACGCCAAGACGGGCAGGAAGATGTTCGCGACTACGGTAATTCCGAACAGAGGCGCGTGGCTCGAGTTCGAGCAGGACGCCGACGGGGTGCTTTGGGTAAAGGTAGACAGGACGCGTAAACTTACCGCGACCGTACTTCTCCGCGCGCTCGGTTTCGGTTCGGACGCGGAACTTGCCGATTTATTCCCCGGCGACCCGATGATTGCGGCTACCTATCAAAAGGACGTGGCGAAAACCCAAGGCGAGGGCTTGTTCGAGTTATACAGAAGACTTCGTCCGGGCGAAATTCCGACGGAGGACGCCGTACATCAACATATAAAGAATACGTTTTTCGATCCGAGGCGTTACGACTGCGCGAGGGTCGGGCGTTATAAATTCAACAAGCGCCTTAATATGGGCGCGAGACTTGCCGGCTGCAAATTATACGAAGATATAATCAGCGAGGACGGCGAACTTTTAGCGAAAGCGGGCGAGATCGTAACCGAAGAAAAGGCGAAAGAGATCCAGAATGCGGGCGTAAACGAAGTATACGTTTTGACCGCGAGCGGCGAAAAGCACAAGATAATCGCGAACAACGCGGTAGATTTTACGGCGGTAACGGGCGTATCTCCGAGACCTTTCGGGCTTATCGAGACCATACATTACCCCAACTACAAATTCGCAAAGCAAATAGCCGAAGAGGTTAAGACTTCCTCCGTCGAAGAGGTAGCCGACGCGCATATAGACGAGATAAACGCATTGTTCTATACCGAAGAAGTAGTTGGCGACAACTTAAAGCCCGAGGACGTCAAAAACGCCGAAAAGCGCAAAGAATCGAGAAGAAGATTCGTATTTGCGTGCCGCGCTTTCTTCGATATTTTAGAGAGCGGCGAGGCTTTGGAGAAACTTACTCCCGAGCAGAAAAAGAACGTTAAACCGCTTATAGACAAACTTAATCATAAACATATAACGGTAGACGACATAGTGGCGACGGTGTCTTTGAACTCCGACCTCAACTACGAAATAGGCACTTGCGACAATATCGACCATCTCGGCAACCGCCGCGTGCGCTCCGTCGGCGAACTTTTGCAAAACCAATTCCGCATAGGTATCGCGAGACTTGAAAGAGTAATAAAAGAGCGTATGTCCACGCAGGACCCGAAAGAGGTTTCGCCGCAAGGGCTTATAAACGTTCGTCCGGTATCGAGCGCGATAAAAGAATTTTTCGGCTCGTCGCAACTTTCGCAGTTCATGGATCAGACGAACCCGATAGCGGAACTCACTCACAAGCGTAAACTTTCGGCGTTGGGTCCCGGCGGACTTAACCGCGACAGAGCGACGTTCGAAGTCAGAGACGTTCACTACACGCATTACGGCAGAATGTGTCCGATAGAGACGCCCGAAGGCGCGAACATCGGTCTTATAACTTCGCTTTCGGCTTATGCGAAAGTAAACGAATACGGTTTCATCGAATCCGCATATAGGCGCGTTATAAACGGAAAAGTAACGGATATAGTTGATTACCTCACGGCGGACGAAGAGGATAGGCATATCGTGGCGCAGGCGAACGAGCCGCTCGACGAGAACGACTGCTTTATAAACGAGCGTGTATCCTGCCGCAGAAGAGACGAGATAACCGAACTTCCCAAAGAAATGATAGACTATATGGACGTCGCGCCCAACCAACTCGTATCGGTTGCGACGGCGCTCATACCCTTCCTCGAGAACTGCGACACGAACCGCGCGCTCATGGGTTCTAACATGCAACGTCAGGCAGTTCCGCTCATCAAGCCGGAAACGCCTATCGTCGGTACGGGAATAGAGGCGACCATCGCGCACGATTCGGGCGTAATGATACTTGCCGAGAACGACGGCGTGGTAAAATCCGCGTCGGCGGACAGAATAGTGGTAACCGAGGACGACGGCACTACGACGGGAACGGACAGGGTATATACCTTAAAGAAATTCGAGAGGTCGAACCAAGGCACTTGCCTTAACCAAAAACCGATAGTAAAAGTCGGGGACAAAGTCCATAAAGACATGATACTTGCCGACGGTCCGGCGACTTGCGACGGCGAACTTGCCCTCGGCAGAAACATTTTGATAGGTTTCATGACGTGGGAAGGCTATAACTACGAGGACGCGATACTTTTATCCGAGCAACTCGTCCGCGACGACGTGTTCACGTCTATCCATATAGAAGAACACGAGATAGAGTGCCGCGAGACCAAACTCGGCGAAGAAGAGATAACGCGCGATATACCCAACATCGGCGACGACGCGCTCAAAGACCTCGACAGCGACGGCATCATAAGGATCGGCGCGGAGGTAACCAGCGGCGATATTCTCGTAGGTAAAGTAACGCCTAAGGGCGAGACCGAACTTACTCCCGAAGAAAGGCTTTTAAGGGCGATCTTCGGCGAAAAGGCGAGAGAAGTAAGAGATACGTCTCTCCGCGTACCTCACGGCGAAGGCGGAATAGTAGTAGACGTAAAGATATTCACGAGAGAGAACAAGGACGAACTTTCGCCCGGCGTAAACAAACTCGTGAGAGTATATATAGCGCAAAAGCGTAAGATCTCCGTCGGCGACAAAATGGCGGGACGTTACGGAAACAAGGGCGTTATTTCGAGAATACTTCCGGAGGCGGATATGCCGTTCTTAGCGGACGGAACGCCGCTCCAGATAGTCTTGAACCCGCTCGGCGTTCCCTCGCGTATGAACATAGGACAGGTACTCGAAGTACACCTTTCGCTCGTATGTAAACAACTCGGCTGGAAGATAGCGACGCCGGTATTCGACGGCGCGTCCGAGGCGGATATAAGGGAACTTTTGGAAGAAAATCACTTCGTCAATCCTTACGGCGACGTGGACGGCAAGATCCAACTCTACGACGGCAGAACGGGCGAACCGTTTGAAAACCGCGTAACCGTGGGATACATGTATATGATAAAACTCCACCACTTGGTAGACGATAAGATCCACGCGCGTTCGGTAGGACCGTATTCGCTCGTAACGCAGCAACCGCTCGGCGGTAAGGCACAGTTCGGCGGACAGCGATTCGGCGAAATGGAAGTGTGGGCGCTCGAGGCTTACGGCGCGTCGCACATACTCCAAGAGATATTGACGGTAAAATCCGACGATATAGTCGGCAGGGTAAAGACTTACGAGTCGATAGTAAGGGGTAGCAACCTTTCCGAGCCGGGAATCCCCGAATCGTTCAAGGTACTCCTTAAAGAACTCCAGAGTTTAGCGCTCGACATGAAAGTTCTTACCGAGAACAACGAAGAGATCAACCTCAAAGATTTAACCGACGACGGCGAGAACGATTATCCGGTAAGGATAGCGGAGAAAGAGAGTATCGACGACGTCGATCTCGGGCTTGAAAGCGCCGAAGAGCAGACGGACGCGGACGAAGACGATTCGATATTCGAGGATATAAACGACGACGTGTTCGCAGCCGACGAGGACTTCAATTCGGAAGAGATGTTCGACGACTTCGACGACCTCGACGACTTCGACGGCGACGAGGAATAAAAACGGGGAGGAAAGAATATGTTTGAACTCAACAATTTCAACGCGATACAAATAAGCGTAGCGTCTCCCGAGAAAATAAGAGAGTGGTCTTACGGCGAGGTAACCCGTCCCGAGACTATCAACTACAGAACTCAAAAACCGGAGAGAGACGGTCTTTACTGCGAAAGGATATTCGGACCTACCAAGGACTGGGAATGCCATTGCGGTAAATATAAAAGAATAAGATATAAGGGCATAATCTGCGAGAAATGCGGCGTAGAAGTAACCCGCGCCAAAGTAAGAAGAGAGAGAATGGGGCATATCGAACTTGCCGCTCCCGTCTCGCATATCTGGTATTTCAAGGGCGTACCGTCGAGGATAGGACTTTTAGTGGATATGGGTCCGAAACAACTCGAACAGGTAATCTACTTTGCCTGCTACGTCGTTTTGGATCCGGGGACGACCGACCTCGAGTATAAACAAGTCATCAACGACAGAGAATATCGCGAGGCTTGCGAGAAGTACGGCGAGAAATCTTTTAAAGTCGGCATGGGCGCCGAGGCGATAAAGGAACTCCTTATGGCGATCGACCTCGACAAAGAAAGCGAGGAATTAAAGCGCTTAGTCACCGAAAATCCGGACAGCCAAAAGAGCGTAAAGGCGATCAAGCGTCTCGACATAATCGAGGCGTTCAGAAAGAGCGAGAGTCGTCCCGAATGGATGATATTGGACGTTATCCCGGTAATCCCGCCCGACCTTCGTCCGATGCTCCAACTCGACGGCGGCAGATTTGCAACCAGCGATTTAAACGACTTATACCGCAGGGTAATCAACAGAAACAACCGTTTAAAGAGACTTATGAGCCTCGGCGCACCCGAGATAATCATAAGAAACGAAAAGAGAATGCTCCAAGAGGCGGTAGACGCGCTTATAGATAACGGCAGACGCGGCAAAGCGGTGTCCGGCGCGGGCAACAGAGACTTGAAGTCTTTGTCCGCAATGCTCCGCGGCAAGCAAGGCCGTTTCCGTCAGAACCTTCTCGGTAAGCGTGTAGACTATTCCGGTCGTTCGGTTATAGTCGTAGGTCCGGAACTCAAACTTTATCAGTGCGGACTTCCCAAAGAAATGGCGATAGAACTCTTCAAGCCGTTCGTAATGAAGAAACTCGTCGAGCAGAACATCTGCCACAACATCAAGAGCGCGAAGAGAACCGTAGAGCGTATGAAACCCTGCGTTTGGGATATTTTGGAGGACGTAATAAAAGACCACCCGGTACTTTTAAACCGCGCCCCGACCCTTCACAGACTTTCGATACAGGCGTTCGAGCCGGTACTTATCGAGGGCAGAGCGATAAAACTCCACCCGCTCGTCTGCGGCGCGTTCAACGCCGACTTCGACGGCGACCAGATGGCGGTTCACGTTCCGCTTTCCATAGAGGCTCAGGCGGAAGCGAGATTCTTAATGCTTGCCTCCAACAACATCTTGAAACTTTCCGACGGTAAGCCGGTAATGTCTCCGTCGCAGGATATGGTACTCGGCTGCTACTACCTCACTATCACGAGAAAGGAAGAGGGCAAGTACTACGACGAGAAGAACACCGAATACGTTATTAAGACCGAAACCGACGAAAACGGCAAGGAAAGAACGGTATTCGTAGACGAAAAGAACATCAGATTTATCCCGTCCGAGATCGAGACCGACGAAAGAGTGGTAACGGTCAAAGAGGACAAGGATAAAGTATACGGAAAGAGCGTCCGCGAAGTAAAGACGGTTATCGTAAAATGCCGTCTTACCAAAGAGGGCGAAAACGGCGGCGTCATAGCGACGCTTTACGAGCCGGGCGTATACTCGTCGTGCGACGAGGCGCTCATGGCGTATCAGACCAAACAACTCTGGAGTCAGGACGAGATCTACGTCAAGAGAACGGTTACTCTTCCCGACGGTTCGGAGCATACCGGCATAATAAAGACGACTGCGGGCAGAATAATCTTCAACCAAGGTATTCCGCAGGACATAACCGGATCGAAGTTCACGGAAAGACGTGCGGACGACCCCGACAGTTATTTGCAGTTCGTAATCAACTTCCTCGTGGGCAAGAGCCAACTCAAAAAGATCGTAGACGCGTGCTTTAAAGCGAAAGGCTCGGTCTGCGCGGCGGAAACGCTCGACTATATCAAGTCTTTGGGCTATAAATATTCTACCGTAGCGGCGATAACGACTTCGGTATTCGATATGCAGGTTCCCGAGGGCAAGAAAGAGATCATCGAAAACGCCGGCAAAGAAGTTATCGGCATAGAGAAGAAGTTCAAGAGAGGTATTTTAACCGACGACGAACGTTATAAAGCCGTCGTCGAGACCTGGACTAAAGCGACCTCGGACGTATCCAACGTCTTACAACTTACCCTCCGCAAATTCAATCCTATTTGGATGATGGCGGATTCGGGCGCGCGTGGTTCTATCGACCAGATAAAGCAACTTGCGGGTATGCGCGGTCTTATGACCAACCCGAACGGCAAGATAATCGAAATTCCCGTTCGTTCGTGTTTCCGCGAGGGCTTGTCGGTACTCGAATACTTCATTTCCTCGCACGGCGGACGTAAAGGTTTGGCGGATACGGCGCTTAAGACGGCGGACTCCGGTTACCTTACCCGTAGGCTCGTAGACGTTTCGCACAACGTGATTATAAGAGAAGAGGACTGCGGCGACACCAAGGGTATGGAGATCGAGGCGATAAAAGGACCGAAAGGCGAAGTTATCGAGAGTCTCGAGGACAGAATAAACGGCAGATTTGCGTCGAAAGACGTTATCAACCCGACGACGGGCGAGATAATCGTCCCCGCGAACGAAATGATTACCGAGGACAAGGCGAAAGAGATAATCAAAGCCGGAATAGAAAAGGTAGTTATAAGAAGTACGTTTACTTGTAAGTCCAAGTACGGCGTCTGCGCTAAGTGCTACGGCAAGAACATGAGTAACTCTTTGCCGGTACAACTCGGCGAGGCGGTCGGAATAATCGCGGCTCAGTCCATAGGCGAACCGGGTACGCAACTTACGATGCGTACCTTCCATACGGGCGGTATAGCGTCTGCGGGCGATATAACTCAAGGTCTCCCGAGAGTAGAAGAACTTTTCGAGGCGAGGAGACCGAAAGGCGAGGCGGTAGTCTGCGAAAACATGGGCGTCGTAGACGTTCAGGAAAAGGACGGCGTAAGACACGTTTACGTCAAGTCGGAAGACGGCGGAACGAGTTCCACAAAAGACTATCCGATACCGTTCTCGGCGGATCTTAAAGTCAAGAGCGGCGATTTGGTCGAGGCAGGCACGGTGCTTACGGGCGGATCCGTCAACCCGCAAACGATATTAAAGACTCGCGGTTTCAAGGCAGTACAGGACTATATTTTAAGGGAAGTTCAGTCTGTATACCGCAGCCAAGGCGTTGATATAAACGACAAGCACGTCGAGATAATCGTCAACCAAATGCTCAGAAAGGTAAGAGTGCTTTCGAGCGGCGACACGGGCTTTTTACCGGGCGAATACGTCGATATGCTGACGTTTGAAGAAGAGAACGGCAAGGTCTTAGAGCGCGGCGGCGAGCCTGCGCACGCAAAGCGAATACTTCTCGGAATAACGAAAGCGGCGCTTGCGACGGAATCCTTCTTATCGGCGGCGTCGTTCCAAGAGACGTCAAAGGTATTGCCCGACGCGGCAATCCACAACAAGATTGATCCGCTTATCGGCTTAAAGGAGAACGTAATAATCGGAAAACTGATACCTGCCGGAACTGGAGTAAGGGAGTACAAGAATTTAACTCCGCAATACAGTTCGGCGGCGGTAAAGGAAGAAGAGGACGAGGCTGTAGGAGAGTAAAATTCAGCGAAACGGCGACGGAATTTCGTATAAAACGAAATTCCGTCGCACGAAAAAATTAAAAATCGCATAAAGTAGAATAAAACACTTGCAAAAATTTAAAATTTTTGATATAGTATAAAAGCGGCGAGAGAAAAAGCCGCAAACCCGAAAAAAAGGCGCTATAGCCAAGTGGTAAGGCCAAGGTCTGCAAAACCTTCATGCCCCGGTTCAAATCCGGGTGGCGCCTCCATCAAAAAAACGTGATTTGGCAAACAAATCACGTTTTTTTGACCGATGTGTTCCGCAACCGCGGAACGTGATGAGCGTTTCACGCGTGATGTTTGGCTATGCCAAGTGATGTACGCTTCGCGAGTGGGCGAGGAACGCATCACATCACTGCGACATCGTCGCAACATCACTATGCCAAGCGGCATAGCATCGCTTGTGCCGACGGCACAAACATCACAAAAGAGGTGTATAAAATGTCAGGGTCAAAACTTCGTGATTTATCAATGGACTTTTCGGTACAAATCGTCAAACTTGTGAAAATTCTTAAAGAGGAACACGAAACCGTAATATCAAACCAGATAGGGCGGAGCGGTACGTCAATCGGCGCAAACGTATATGAGGCAAATTACGCGCAAGGCAAAAAAGATTTTATTTCCAAATTAGAAATAGCCTTAAAAGAGGCGAGCGAAACGGGATACTGGCTGGAACTTCTTTATAAAACTGATTATATAAAAGAAACCGTTTATAAAGAATTAAGCGAAAAATGCAAGGAGATACGGATAATGCTTATCGCCTCTTGCAAAACCGCGAAACGAGTAGATAACAAATAAACAAATAGTGTAATTAAAAAAACGACCGCCCGACTCCGAAGAGAAAGGCGGTTATTTTTTATACGATTTTTTTATTTGACTAATTCGCGAAATAATGCTACAATATACTTGCCAACCCGAGTTGTTTCGTTAGAGCGGAATAATTCACAAAAAATCAAACAATAAGTATAAAGAAAGTATAATAAGGTAAAAACGAGGGTAGAATCATACCCCCGATTTACAATTCTTTGCCTTATATACTTTCGGTTTACTATCGTAGATATTTATGCTTAGATTTTTGTGAATAGGGTTGGCGCTCAAGCGGGTGGTATGTTCTACGGTGCCGTTCTCGTTTGAGGGCGGCATCTTTTTATTATACGCTCGGCGCGGGGAAATTTTGTCGCATATTACGTTGAGGTAATTATATGGTAAGAAAAACCGCGTTTTTAGGGCATAGGCACGTTCATAAAGAAGTTGAGGGGCGCATTAAAGACGCCGTTGAGGAGCAAATCGCAGACGGTTGCAAAAATTTTATTATGGGAACTCGCGGCGAGTTTGACGGTTTGGCATTGCGGACTTGTCGTGCCGCTGTCAAATTACACCCCCAAATTAAAATAGAGGTGGTTTTTACGTCTTATAAACAGTTATCCCAAACGAGCAATTTCGGCGTTCAGTTGTACGGCGACGTGGAAACAATCGTTTACGACGTCGAAAACGTCCATTTTAAAAGAAGAATAACCGAAAGCATTAAGCATATGTTGGACGAGTGCGATACTCTTATATGCTGTATAGATAAAGACGCAGTTTCAAGTTCCTCTAAACAGTTCTTAAGGTACGCAGAGAAGAAAGGGCTTAAAATAATCAATTTATACCGCAAAGAAGATAATCCCTTTTATCATATGACGAAAGAAGAATACGAAAACTTCGTGCGGGAAATCTTATACGGCAAATCCGAGGGGAAATAATAATCAATATATAATATAGAGACGGTAAAGACGGCGCTGAAAAAAATTTTTAAAAAAATGAAAAAACTTCAGAAAAATGCTTGACATTAAATTTGCCGTATGGTATTATAAATAGGCTCACGCAAGGGAGACCCCGTGTGAGACGCTGCCGAAGCAGCGACGACTTGAAGATTGACAACTGCATAGAAAGTTAATAAGATAAGTCATTTTGCGTAAGCGAAATGACGGAGATTAGTAACGAGTAATAACTTTAAAAAAGTACAGAAAGGCAAAAAGACGAAGAAAGACTTAAATATTTAAAGGTAATACGAAAGTATACAAGCAAGAA
>CAMOXE010000098.1 GCA_946628865.1 uncultured Clostridia bacterium
GATGGCGACGATCATCAGGCCTTTTTATTTTACTTGGAAACGTTTGAAAAATCCTACTCTTATGAAAAATACAAATTCTACGTTAACGAAAACAAGACATATTATTTCGACGTAAAAATGAAAGTCGAACTCTATATTTGATTAAAAAACGGGGTAATTTACTAAATTCGCCCCGCATAAAATTATAGGACCCAGTTAAACACTTCCCTGGTTCAACTGAGTCCTTAGTGGTGCGGGCGACAGGACTTGAACCTGCACTTCTTCGCAGAAATAAGAACCTGAATCTTACGCGTCTGCCAATTCCGCCACGCCCGCATTTTTTATTCTGTTTTTATAACGGAACTTTAAGTACTTCGTTCATAAATAAATATAACAACGGCAAAGTTATTACGCTTAATAACGTCGAAAGTAATACGCATACGGTTGCAAAATCACTGTCTTTGCCGAATTTTACCGCCATCATTACGCTGCTCGTCGCACTCGGCATAGCAAGCAGAAAAAATACCGTGTATTTTATGGTCGACGCTACCGGCAAATACGCTACCGTAAATATCGCCGCAAGCGGAAACGCCAATAATTTTATCGCTACGGATAAATACGCCCACTTATCCATAAATAACTGCTTGAAATTTACGTTCGCAAGCCGTATCCCGATCACTATCATAGAAAGCGGCGTTACCATGTTCGATATATAGTTTAAACTCGCCGATAATTTGGAAAGTATTTTATGCCCCGTCGTACCCGCGGCCGCAAGTTCAACGAGCGGCTTTTGCAATATAAAGAACGACGCAAGTCCTACAAATACCGCGATTATTACCGGATTTAAAAGTACCTTCTTAAGAGATACTTCTTTCTTGTCTTTGGTCAGTATGTATACGCCGAAAGTCCAATTAAAGACGTTGAAAACTACGATTATAACCGCGCAGTAAATGAGTATTTCCGATTGCATTCCGCTTTCAGAAAACAGCGATTGCAAAAACGGCAACCCCATAAACCCGCAATTTGAAAACACGCTTGCGTATTTGATTATCCGAACCCTGTCCGCGTCGTCGGATTTGGCAAACGCAAACTTAAGCCCGATAAAAAACGCGATATGAATCAGCGTCGCAAGCCCCAAAACTATCAGCATATTGAGACACACGTCCGCGCTGAACGCACAGTTTTGGAAACTCGTTATGATTATAACCGGTTGACAGCCGTATAAAACTATTACCGATAAAACCTCGCTGGCGGATTTCGGCAACATCTTCGTCTTGGCAAAGACGTACCCCGGCAATGCGAGTACGAGCAAAAATATGACCGTAATAAGCACGTCGGAAAAAGTTACCATATCATCGCCTCTCGAGTTTTACCTTAATAATATATTACTTTTCCCCGAAAATGTCAAACGTTATATATAGAATTTTTATTTTTTATTGTAATCTTGTTTCCTGATCTTTCCGTCGGTTTTGTGAATAACGATATTGCCCTCTTGATTGCCCGCCACCGTCTTGGCGTAAGCGATAGCCTCTTTCTGCGTAGCGAAAAGTTTTAACGCCTTTTCAGCCTTTTCGCCTTTTACTTGCCACTTTCCGTCGTCGTTTAACGAAATATGATATTTTTGTCCTACAGCCATTGTTCTCCTCCTTCGTATATTTTTATTGTAGCACTTTAGCGAAAAAAACGCAATACTATTTATAACTTTTTATATAATTCGCGATTTTTTTTGCAGATTGCCTATAATTAGTCGCGCCGCACGCGCTCGTTATCTTTCCGCGGTTTTTTTCTAAGTCTTTAAGCGCCGAAATTAAGGTTTCGGGAGTTAAATTCTCTTCCATAAGTACGGCTATAAGTCCGTTATTTTTAAAATAGAGTGCGTTTTCGATTTGGTCGCCTCGGGAATTGCCTTTCGGCAGAGGTACGGCTAAAGTCGGTATTTTTAAAGCGATAAGTTCAAACAACGTGTTCGCCCCGGCTCGCGACAGAGCCGTATCCGCCACGGCGTACACCTCGCCCATATCTTCCGCGAACTCTATCTCCCTATACCCCTCCGCTTTTATATCCGCCGCCTTGCCTTTACCGCATAAATGCAGCACGTTATATTCGTTTACAAGCCTATAGACCGACTTTTTAACCGTTTCGTTTATAGCGCCGCTGCCTTGACTGCCGCCCGTTATAAGTAAAACTTTTTTGTTTTCGTCAAAGCCGAACTTCTTTTTAATTGCCGCTTTATCCCGCGGTTTGAAGAGTTCTTCTCTTAAAGGCGTACCGGCGTAATGCGCGTTCGGGAGTTTTTCTGCGGTTTCTTTGAAAGAAGTAAGCACGGATTTTGAATACTTCGCCGCGATTTTGTTCGCAAGCCCGACGCTTAAGTCTGATTCATGCGAAATAATGGGAACACCCAACGCGTGCGCCGCGAGTACTGTCGGCAGAGCGACGTATCCGCCCTTTGAAAACACGACGCTTGGGGATAGTTTCTTCAGAATTTTCTTTGCCTCGGAAATTCCCTTTAAGAGTTTAAACGGAATAAGCGCGTTTTTAGGCGTTAAACTGCGAACGAGTTTTGCCGTGGTTACGCCGTAATATTTAACGCCGCGCTTTTCGGCGGCAAGTTTTTCCGCGCCGTTTTTACTACCGATATAAACAATTTCGTCAAAATCGTTTTTAATAAGCGGTATTATAGCGTAATTAGGAGCGTAATGCCCGGCGGTTCCGCCGCCGGTAAACACTATGCAAGACATTTTTGCACCTCTTGTTTATAATATGCGCAAGTTTCGGCGTATTTGAGTAAAAAACCGCGTTTTGCTTGAAAAATTTTTGCAAATGATATAAAATATAGAAAGGGGGAAATAAAATGAGATACATAATAGCGATAGACGAGGGGACGACGAGTACGCGCGCCGTGCTTTACGACCTTGATAAAAACGCGATAATACGGCAAAAATCTTCGCCGATAAGCCAGTTCTACCCTAAACCTTCATACGTCGAGGAGAACGCAAACGAGATTTACGCCGAAACGCTTTCATCGCTCGTCGAGATGATCGAGAGCGCGGAGGACGTATCGGATATTCTGGGGATAGGCATAACTAATCAACGCGAAACGGTGATAGCGTGGGATAAAAAGACGGGAAAACCTCTCTATAACGCGATCGTATGGCAATGCAGGCGCACGGCGGAATATATGAAAGAATTGTCCGTAAACTACGGCAAGAAGATAACCGAAAAGACGGGGCTTGTGATGGACGCCTATTTTTCGGCGAGTAAAATAAAATGGCTGATCGACAACGTCGAAGAAATCCGCGAAAAGGCGAAAAAGGGAGAAGTCTGTTTCGGCACGATAGATAGTTATCTCATATTTAAACTCAGCGGCGGCGAGTTCGTTACGGATATTACCAACGCGTCGAGAACGATGCTCGTCAACATACATACTTTAGACTACGACGACGAACTGCTCGATATTTTCGGCGTGCCGAGAGCGTGTCTGCCGAGGATAGTGGACTGCGACGAAAAAGTCGGGTACTTCAAGTACGGCGGAGCGGAAATACCGATATGCGGCGTTGCCGGGGACCAGCAAGCCGCGCTGATCGGGCAGGCGTGTCTGAGCGAAGGCATGAGCAAAATCACCTACGGCACGGGTTTGTTTTTACTCTATAACATAGGCTATAAGCCGATTATCTCGAAAAAAGGGCTTATAACGACCGTAGCGTATACGATAAACGGAAAGACGAGTTACGCGTTCGAGGGCAGCGTTTTCAACGCCGGGAGCGCGGTGCAATGGCTGCGCGACGGCTTGGGAATAATCAAATCGTCGTCGGAGATAGAGACGCTTGCAAATTCCGTGGAAGACAACGGCGGAGTGTATTTCGTTCCGGCGTTCACGGGGCTTGGCGCGCCGTACTGGAACGGCGACAGCAGAGGCGTCATCTGCGGCTTGACGCGGGGCGCGACGAAAGCGCATATTGCGCGGGCGACGCTCGAGGCGATGGCGTATTCCGCGAAAGACCTCGTGGACGTAATGGTCGAGGAAAGCGAGATAAAACTCGGCGGAATCCGCTGCGACGGCGGCGCGTCCGCAAACGACCTTTTGATGGGTTTTCAAGCGGACGTCTTAAACGTCGACATCGACAGACCCAAAGAAAAAGAAAGTACGGCGCTCGGCGCGGTGTTCCTGTGCGGCATAGGACTCGGTCTTATTCGCGAAAAGGACTTATATTCGCTAAGGCGCAGCGAGAAAATCTTCGTTCCCACGGGCGACGAGGATAAATACTCCGAATACTATACGCAATGGAAAAAGGCGATAGGAAGAAGTTTATACCGATAAATTTCCCGAACGCCCGAAACTGTATGACCTTAAAAATGAACGGATTGAAAGGCGAAATAAAATTATCTCCCGCCGCCGAAAAGGCGATAGAGATATTAAATGAAAACGGTTTCGAGGCTTACGCCGTGGGCGGAGCGGTAAGAGACTGTCTCCTCGGCAAGGCGGCGAGCGATTTCGACGTCGCTACTTCCGCAACGCCGAGCGAAACGGTTGCGGCGTTTTCGGGCTGTAAAACCTTTTTGACCGGCGAAAAACACGGAACGGTTACCGTATTATTGGGCGAATCTATAGAGATAACCACTTTTCGCTCGGACGGCTTATACGAGGACAAAAGGCGGCCGAAAAACGTAAAATTCGTCAAGAGTATTGCCGAGGATCTATCCCGAAGAGATTTTACGGTAAACGCGCTCGCATACTCCCCGAAAACGGGAATAATCGACTTATACGGCGGTTTGTCCGATTTAAAGGAGAAAATATTACGCGCGGTGGGCGACCCCGAAACGAGGTTTGACGAGGACGCTTTAAGGATTCTTCGGGCGCTGAGGTTTTCCGCTACGCTTGGTTTTGAAATCGAAGAGAATACGGGTGCGGCGATAAAAAAACTGAAAAGCAATCTCGGCGCGGTCTCGGCGGAGAGGATTTTTTCCGAACTTAAGAAACTGCTTTCGGGAAGTTACGCCGACGACGTTTTAATTAAATACGCGGACGTGATTTTTGAAATAATACCCGAACTCGCGCCGTGTTATAAATTCGAGCAACACAGCAAGTGGCACGCTTTCGACGTGTACGAGCATATAGTCAGAGCGGTAAAAGCCGCGCCAAAGGACGAAACGCTTAAACTTACGATGCTTTTTCACGACGTCGCAAAGCCGAAAAAATTCTTTATCGGCAATGACGGCGAGGGGCATTTTTACGGACACGCCGAGGCTTCGGCGAGCGTTGCGGCGCAGGCTCTGAAACGCCTGAAAGCGCCCAATAAGCTCATAAACGACGTTTTTCTGCTCGTTAAAGAACACGACAGACAGATAAATTGCGACGACAAAGCGATAAAAAAAGTTCTTAGTAAATTCGGCACGAAATTCTTTTTCGACCTTATGGCTGTGAAGGCGGCGGACAACGCCGCGCAAGGCACCGCCTTTGCGGCGGAGAGCGGGCGCAGGGTTTCGGCGCTCAAAGCGCACGCGGAAGAAATAATCGAGCGCGGGGACTGTTACGACCTCGGCTCGCTCGCGATAAACGGCGACGACCTCAAAGAGATCGGGTATTGCGGTAAGGCGATCGGCAAGGCGCTTGGGGATATTTTGAACGACGTAATAGTCGGAAATTTACAAAACGACAGAGTTGCACTACTAAAATCGGCGAGGAAAAGACTGAAGTGAGAGATTTGGACGCTAAAATAAAGATGCTGCCGGAAAGCCCCGGAGTATACGTTATGCTCGGCGCCGACGGAACGATAATTTACGTCGGCAAAGCGAAAGTGCTTAAAAACAGGGTAAAGCAGTATTTTTATTCAAACAAAAAGCCGGAAAAAGTCGCGGCGATGGTATCTAATATCGCCGACTTTTACTATATAATGACTAATTCCGAGATAGACGCGCTCTCTCTCGAAAACAACCTTATAAAAAAGCACAAGCCGAGATACAACATTCTCTTAAAGGACGATAAGACCTATCCGTACATACGGGTAAACTTAAAAGAAAGGTTTCCGTCGTTTGCGGTAACGCGCAAGATAAAGCGTGACGGCGCGAAGTATTTCGGACCGTACATGGGCGGAGTGAACGTAAAAGACACGCTTGAAATCGTGAACGGCGCGTTCGGGCTGAGACCTTGCTCGTATACCCTTTCTCCCGAAAAACCGAGAAAGCCGTGCCTTAACTATCACATAAAAAAATGCTCCGCTCCCTGCGCGGGGTACTGCAACGAAGAAGAGTACAAAACGCGCGTTAACGGTGCTATAGACTTCCTTTCGGGTAACGACGACGGCGTAGAAGAGAAACTGAAAGCGCAAATGGAGAAGTTCGCGGCGATAGAAGAATTCGAGATAGCGCTGTCGTATCGCGAGAAACTCAAGATGCTCGAGAAGATAAAATTAAAGCGGATAACCGCGCTGAACAGATTTATAGACATGGACGTGATTGCGGTTGCGTCGAACGGGGTATACAGCGCGGCGAACGTGCTGATAATCCGCGGCGGAAGAATGCAGGGCGGAAAGAATTACGCGCTCGGCGACGCGGAACTCGACGACAGCGGTATGCTCGGCGGATTTATATCGAGGTATTATACCGAAGGCACAGAACTGCCCGACGAGATACTCGTCGAAGGCGATTTCCCCGAATCAGCGACCATAAGCGAATATCTCAAGGCTTTAACCGGGAAAACCGTGAAGATATATTCGGCGGAACGCGGCGTAAAGCGGCAACTTTTGTCCATGGCGAAAAAGAACGCGGAGGACTATCTCGAAAAGGAAGTCGACAGGATAAAACACCGCGACGATATGACGGTTGCGGCTTGCAAAAAACTGAAAAAGGAATTGAACTTAAGAAAATATCCGAGGCGGATGGAGTGCTACGATATTTCGCACGTCAGCGGCGTAGACAAAGTCGGCTCGATGGTGGTATTTATCGACGGCGAGGCGGACAAAAGCAGTTATCGCAGGTTCAGGATAAAGACGGTGGAAGGCTCGGACGACTTTGCGTGTCTGAAAGAAGTGCTTACCCGTCGGCTTAACAAACTCGGCGGCGACGAGGAAGAGAAGTTCCCGAAACCCGACCTCATAGTGATAGACGGCGGCAAGGGACAACTTTCGGCGGTAAAAGAGGTAATGGGCGAAAAATACGCGGATATAGACCTTATATCTCTCGCCAAGCGCGAAGAAGAGATATTTACGGAGAGTTCGTCGGAGCCGATAGTCTTGCCGAGAAGAGATTATACGCTCAGAATGCTGCAAAGAATAAGGGACGAGGCTCATAGATTTGCAATAACCTATCACCGCTCGACGCACGCCAAGCGGAACCTCGAATCCGAACTGACGGAGATAGACGGAATAGGCAAGAAAAAGCGCGCGGCGCTTTTGAAGGCGTTCGGGAGCGTGGAGAACATAAAGCGTGCGACGACAGAAGAACTGTCGGCGGTGGACGGGATAGGCGAAAAGCACGCGAAAGCGATAAAGGAGTATTTTGAAAATGAAGAAAAGAACGATTGAAAACGACGTTGCGACGGTAAGCGTGAACGAATTTGCGAAAGCGCTCGAACTCGAGGTGCTGTCCGCAGGGCGCGGCGAGATGCGGTTGGAGTCGATAAGCGTATCGCGCCCGGGACTTCCGCTCGCGGGGTATTTTAAATTTTTCGATCACAAGCGCGTGCAGGTAATCGGCAACGCCGAACATGAATTTTTGCACTCGATAGGCAAGGAAATATCGAAAAAGAACTTGGACGAACTGTTTTCGAGGGATATACCCTGCCTGATATTTTCGAGAAATCTCGAAGTGGGCGAGGATACTTTGAAGTGCGCGGAAAAATACGGCTGTCCGATTTTGCGTTCGGGAAAAGTTACCACGGTGCTTATAAACGAGATAACCATCTACCAGAACGAACTGCTCGCGCCGACGAAAGTCGTACACGGTGTACTGCTGGACGTGTTCGGCGTAGGCATACTTATAATCGGGAAATCCGGAATAGGCAAGAGCGAAATAGCGCTCGAACTCGTACACAGAGGTCATAGACTCGTTGCGGACGACTCGGTAATACTGAAAAACATAAACGATCAGATAATAGGCAAAGCGCCCGAAAAGATAAGATATTATATGGAAATTCGAGGGATAGGCATTATAAACGTCCAGCAGATGTTCGGTCCCGGGGCGATACGTCCCGAAAAGAGCGTCGATATAGTCGCCGAACTCTCGCCCTGGGCGGAGGGCAAGACCTACGACAGAATAGGCAACGAAGAGATCTACGAAGAAATACTCGGAATAGACAAGTTGAAGATAGTAATACCCGTAACGCCGGGCAGAAACATACCCGTCGTAATCGAGGCGGCGGCGAGAAAATACCGACTTAAACAAGCGGGACACGACGCCGCGGCGGACCTCGTTGCAAGCGTTTTCGGCAACGCCGAATAATTGCCGATAGACAAACCAAAGCATTTAAGCGGTGCAATTTCGAGTGGATTTTTACAAAGGCGAACGCAGTCGCAACTCATACTACAAGTGAGAATTTGTGAAAATACGCCGAAATTCCAACGCTTAAACGAGTTAGGATATGAATTGACTTGGCTAAATCGTTGACAAACGCCAAATCTATTTGCTATAATAGTAAAAATTATTTTATGAGGCTTGTTTATGAGCAAAGTATACGTTCCCCGCGGTTACAAAACGATTTTAGACGTCTACGACACGCAGACGGCGATAGGTATTTTAAAACGCACTTTTGAAGATAAATTATGCCTTGCGCTCAATTTAAAGAGGGTGTCCGCCCCGCTTTTCGTCGATCCGAACACCGGCGAAAACGACGATCTTAACGGCGTGGAACGCCCCGTGAGGTTCGATATAAAGGAAACGGGTACGGACGCGGTGGTCGTACACTCGCTCGCGAAGTGGAAAAGACTCGCGCTTAAAAACTACGCGTTTTCTGTCGGCGAGGGGCTGTATACGGATATGAACGCTATCCGCCGCGACGAGGAAATGGATAACCTTCACTCGATTTATACCGATCAATGGGATTGGGAGAAGATAATCACGAAAGAGACGCGAAACGAAGAGTATTTGAGAAACGTCGTCAGGTGCATAGTTTCCGCGATATGCGATACTTCGGATATTTTAAAATGCAGGTATCCGCAACTGAAAGTGGATCTGAAGCGCGAAGTTTCGTTTATAACTTCGCAGCAACTCGAGGACCTTTACCCGAACGAAACGCCCAAACAGCGCGAAAACCTCTATCTTAAAGAGCATAAAACCGCGTTTATAATGCAGATCGGCGGAGCGCTTAAATCCGGCAAGCCGCACGACGGCAGAGCGCCGGACTACGACGACTGGGCGCTAAACGGCGACATACTGCTATGGAACGATTTATTAGGCTGCGCGTTTGAAATTTCGTCTATGGGAATAAGAGTAGACGAAGTCTCGCTCGACAAGCAGTTAAAGATAGCGGGCGCGGACGAAAGGAGAAAGTTCGCGTATCACAAAGCGCTGCTTGCGGGAAAGTTGCCGCTCACGATCGGCGGAGGAATAGGTCAGTCAAGGCTTTCGATGCTACTTCTCGGCAAAGCGCATATCGGCGAAGTTCAGGTTTCGCTCTGGGATGAGGAAACGAAGAGAATATGTAAAGAAAACGGCATTTCGTTGCTGTAAGTATTAAAAGACGGTATTAATGCCGCCTTTTATTTTACGAAAAACGCGCGGAAACGTTCGTTGTCAGCCGTAAATTGTAAAAAAACGGTATTGACAATCACCGCTTTTCGTGTTAGAATTGTTTTAGTAATGATTGGGGGATTATTATGAGTAACACTAATATCAAGAACGTGGCTTTGATAGGTCACGGCGGCTCGGGCAAGACCTCGCTCGCGGAGGCGTTTTTGTTTAACGCGGGCGTAATACCCAAAATGGGCAGCACTTTAAGCGGGAATACCGTTATGGATTTCATGCCGGAAGAGATCGAGCGGCATATATCGATTTCGCTATCCTTAGCGCACTTTAACTGGCGCGGAGTGAAAATAAACGTCATAGACGTTCCCGGGTTTTACGATTTCGAGGGCGAATTTGAAGAGGCGGTAAGAGCGGTAGGCTCGGCGATTCTCGTTGCCGACGCTTGCGGCTACGTTACGGTAGGCGCCGAAAAAGCGGTAAATTATTGTCTGAAACGCCACGTTCCGCTAATCATTTTCGTAAACGGCGTCGATAAAGAAAACGCCGACTACGTCAAAACCGTCGAGGCGTTCCACGATATGTTCGGAAGAAAGATCGCGACGATGCACGCCCCGATAATACGGAACGGCAAAATGCAAGGCTACGTTTCCGTAATTTCAGGTAAGGCTTACGAGTTTAAACCAAGCGGCAGAGAGGAAATTCCCGTTCCGAAAGAAATGGAAGAGGAAATAGCCGCCCTTAAAGCCTCGCTCATCGAGGCGGCGGCGGAGACTTCGGACGAACTGCTCGAAAAATATTTCGAGGCGAATTGGCTTTCAAACGACGATATAATCATCGGCGTCAAGCGCGGGCTTGCGCTCGGGGACACTATCCCGATAATGGGCGGCTCGGCGACGATGAACATAGGCGTCATCAACCTTTTGGACGAGATAGTCGCCATAATGCCCTCGCCCCAAGAACGTCGCCCCGTCGGCGCAACGCTTTTAGACACTGGCGAAAAAGCGGACGTATTCTGCAGCGCCAACTTACCCTTCGCCGGTCAGGTGTTTAAAACCACGGTAGACCCCTTTGCGGGAAAACTCAGCGTCGTAAGAGTGTTTACGGGAAGTCTGAAGTTAGGAGACACGGTGTTTAACTCCGCAAGCGGGAAAGAGGAAAAAATCACTTCGCTTTACCTTTTAAGAGGTAAAAAGCAAGAACCTACAGAAGTCCTCAATCTCGGCGATATCGGTGCTATAGGCAAACTTACGGCGACCGAAACGGGAGATACGCTCTGCGACGCAAGGCGAAAAATAGCGTTCAATAAAATAGTAATGCCGCCCGCGGTATACGCCATGGCGATTAAGGCGCAAAAGGCGGAAGAAGAGGACAAAGTCTTTCAAGGTCTTAACAAACTAAAAGACGAGGACAAATCGTTCGTGGTCGAAAAGAACCCCGAAACCGGCGAGACGATTATACGCGGTCTCGGCGAAACCCAACTCGACGTTATCTGCCGCAGACTTAAAAACAAGTACGGCTGTTCGGCGATTTTGACCGAGCCTGCCATCGCGTATAAAGAGACGATAACGGTCGCGGCGGAGGCGGAGGGCAAACACAAAAAGCAGTCGGGCGGCGCGGGACAGTTCGGCGTGGTGAATATAAAATTCGAGCCGGGCGCGGCGGACGGAGAGTTCGAGTTCGTAGACGCAACCGTCGGCGGCTCGGTCCCCAAACAGTTTATCCCCGCGGTCGAAAAAGGACTTCGCGACGCCATTAAGAAAGGTCCGCTCGCGGGCTATCCCGTTATAAACCTCAAATGCACGCTGTTCGACGGGAAATATCACCCGGTAGACTCTAAAGAAGTGGCGTTTATATCCGCGGCGAAACTCGCGTTCGACGACGCGATGACGCGCGCGAAACCCGTGATATTAGAACCGATTTATTCTTATGAGATTATAGTTCCCTCCGAATACGTCGGCGACGTTTTAGGGGATATGAGCAAGCGCCGCGGCAGAGTTCTCGGCATGGAAAACGACGGAAACAGCCAAAAAATCCTCGCCGAAGCGCCGCTTTCGGAAATGCTTAAATACGCAATGGATTTACGGAGCATGACTCAGGCGCGAGGCAGATTCAGCGGCGTATTCGCGCGCTACGAAATCGCGCCAAACGATATAAAAGACAGGATAATTAAGGTATAACCGAAAAAGTCCGCAGCGTTTTAAAGGCGGGTAAAACTTGCTTGTTTGCAAGTTTTACCCGCCTTTTATAATTTATCGTGCTTAAGCGAATTGCCGTTTTTTTAAAGCCGCGCGATGAGGGAGCGCTTTGAAGTAGCGAGCCGCGTCTTTATGCGCGCTTTATTTGAGTTTTTTCAAACTCTCGCGGACGATTTCTATTTGCTTTTTTACTCCGCTCGGCGACGTTCCGCCGTAGGAAGTGCGGCGCTTGACGCAAGCGTCTAAGTCTATCGCGTCGTAAAGGTCCTCGGAAAACAGTTCGCTGTGGTTTTTATATTCTTCGAGAGTAAAACTCTCGAGCGTCTTGCCCTTAGCGATACACTCAGCGACTATTTCGCCGCAAATTTTATACGCCGTCCGAAACGCCTCGCCTTTTTTTACGAGATAATCGGCAAGGTCCGTCGCGTTTAAAAACCCGACGTTTGCCGCCGCCCGCATTTTCTTAAGGTTCGGCTCGGCGCTTTTTATCATTTTCGTAAACACTTCGAGGCACTTTAAAACCGTATCTACGCCGTCGAACACGCACTCTTTATCCTCTTGCATATCCTTGTTGTACGCGAGCGGAAGTCCTTTCAGTACGGTCAGCATCGCCATCAGGTCTCCGTACACCCTGCCCGTCTTTCCGCGAACGAGTTCCGCCATGTCCGGATTTTTCTTTTGCGGCATTATCGAAGAGCCGGTAGTGTATTCGTCCGAAAGCGTAATATATCCGAATTCCTGCGTTGACCACAGCACCGTTTCTTCCGCAAAACGCGATAAATGCGTCTGTATTATCGCAAGCGCGGATAATATTTCCACGCAGAAATCTCTGTCCGAAACGCCGTCGATACTGTTTATGCCGACTTCTTTAAAGCCAAGCAGGGACGCCTCGTAAAATCTGTCCGAATTATAAGTCGTGCCGGCAAGCGCAAGGCTGCCGATGGGCGATACGTCGATACGCTTTTTGCAGTCTTTAATTCTGTCGGCGTCGCGCAAAAACATAGCGGTATACGCCATTAAATAATGTCCGTAAGTTATCGGCTGCGCGGGCTGCATATGCGTATACCCCGGCATTACGGCGTCCGAGTACTTCTCCGCTTTATCGCATAAAACTTCGATAAGCGCAACGAGTTTTTCTTCTGTTTCGTCGCACTTTGCTTTGAGATACATACGCATATCCAAAGCGACTTGGTCGTTTCTGCTGCGCGCGGTATGCAGTTTTTTGCCGGATACGCCTATTCGCGAAGTCAACTCTCCCTCGATAAAGGTATGAATATCCTCCGCGCTATCGTCGATGACGAGCCGCCCCGAATTTATATCGTTTAAAATCGAAATAAGCCCTCTCGTTATCTCGGTTTCCTCCGCGGCGGTGATTATCCCCTGCCGCGAAAGCATTTTCGCGTGCGCGATACTGCCCGTTATATCCTCTTTATACAGCCTCTTGTCAAAAGTTATCGAGGCGTTGAGATCTTCTGCGGTTTTATCTACTTTCCCGTCGGTTCTGCCTTTCCAAAGTTTTTCCATTTTACTTTTTGTTCTTTTTTTCGACTATCGCCGAAACGGTGATCGGAAGTCCGAAAAGATTTATAAAGCCCTCGGAATCCTTTTGATTGTAATCGCTCTCGCCGAAAGTGGCTATTTCCTCGCTGTAAAGCGAATAATCGCTCCACACCCCGGCGTTTATTATATTGCCTTTATAGAGTTTAAGCCTTACCCTGCCGGTAACGGTTTCCTGAGTCTTATCCACGAACGCCGAAAGCGCCTCGCGCAGCGGCGTAAACCATTGTCCGTTATACACCAACTCTCCGAAAGTTACGGCGAGTTTTTCCTTTTCGTGCATGGTATATTTATCGAGACAGATAGTTTCCAAAACGCTATGCGCCTTGTAAAGTATCGTTCCGCCCGGAGTTTCGTACACGCCGCGGCACTTCATGCCGACGAGTCTGTTTTCGACGATGTCGAGTAGCCCTATTCCGTTTTCTCCGCCGAGTTTATTCAACTTATATATGATATTCTTGGCTGAAGTCCTTTCGCCGTCTATCGCAACCGGTATGCCTTTTTCAAATTCTATCTCGACGTAAGTCGGCTTGTCCGGCGCGGTGATAGGTGAGACGCCGAGTTCCAAAAATCCGTCTTTTTCGTACTGCGGTTCGTTGCCGGTATCTTCTAAGTCCAACCCCTCGTGAGACAAATGCCAAAGGTTTTTGTCTTTGGAGTAGTTGGTCTCTCTGTTGATTTTGAGCGGAACGTTATGCGCCTCGGCATAGTCTATCTCTTCCTCTCTCGATTTTATGTTCCACTCCCGCCACGGCGCTATTATCTTCATTTCGGGCGCAAAACGCTTTATAGTGAGTTCAAAACGGACTTGGTCGTTGCCTTTTCCCGTACAGCCGTGCGCGATCGCGTCCGCATGCTCTTTTTTGGCTATCTCCACGAGCGCTTTCGCTATGCACGGGCGCGCGTGACTGGTCCCGAGAAGATATTCCTCGTACTTCGCGCCCGCTTTCATCGTCGGGATTATGTAGTTGTCAACGTAGTCGTCGGTAAGGTCCAAGACGTAGAGTTTCGACGCGCCCGTTTTGAGCGCCTTCTCCTCTAAGCCCTCGAGTTCGTCGGCTTGCCCGACGTTCCCCGAAACCGCGATAACTTCGCAGTTATTGTAATTTTCCTTGAGCCAAGGAATAATAATAGACGTATCCAGACCTCCCGAATACGCCAAAACCACTTTTTTAATATCCTTTTTGTCCATAATTTTATCCTATTAAAAAAATTTTTTATATTTTATAATATAAGCGAGAAAACTTGCTTGCAAGGGTTTTCGAGCGCAATATTGCAACAAAAGCGGCGATTTTCGCCCGAAAAGCGCGAGGCGACGGCTGTCGCCAACAAAACGAAGTTTTGTTACTCTCTATGTTATAATATAAGCGAGAAAACTTGCTTGCAAGGGTTTTCGAGCGCAATATTGCAACAAAAGCGGCGATTTTCGCCCGAAAAGCGCGAGGCGACGGCTGTCGCCAACAAAACGAAGTTTTGTTAC
>CAMOXE010000099.1 GCA_946628865.1 uncultured Clostridia bacterium
TCGGTTATGGCAGACGCGCTCGAAAACCCCGTAAGACCGTTCGTAGCGATCCTCGGCGGCGCTAAAGTCGCGGATAAACTCAACGTTATCTCCAACCTTTTGGAGAAATGCGACACGCTTATAATCGGCGGCGGAATGGCTTATACTTTCCTTAAGGCTCAAGGCTACGAAGTCGGTACTTCGCTCGTCGACGAGAGCAAGATAGACTATTGCAACGAAATGATGGCTAAAGCCGAAAAGGCGGGCAAGAAGATTCTTCTTCCCGTTGACGGCGTACAGATAAAAGAATTCCCCAATCCTATAGACGCTCCGGTAGAAACGGTAGTAAAGAACGTGGGCGAATTCGACGCGGATAAAGAGTCGGTAGATATAGGACCCAAGACCTGCGAACTTTACGCCAAAGCATTAGAGGGCGCAAAGACGATAATCTGGAACGGACCTATGGGCGTATTCGAGAACCCCACGCTTGCGGCGGGTACGAACGCGATAGCGAAGGCGATGGCTGAGTGCGAGGGCGCGACGACGATAATCGGCGGCGGAGATTCGGCTGCCGCGGTAGCGCAACTCGGCTATGCGGATAAGATGACGCACATCTCGACCGGCGGCGGAGCGTCGCTCGAACTTTTCGAGGGCAAGAAACTTCCGGGCATAGAATGTTTAAACGATAAAAATTAAGGAGATAAGACTAATGAGAAAGGCGATAATTGCCGGAAACTGGAAAATGAATAAGACTATGGCGGAAACCAAAGCCATGATAACCGAACTCGCTCCGCTGGTCAGCGGCGCGGACTGCGACGTAGTGCTTTGCGTTCCGTTTACCGATCTTGCCGCGGCGAAGAAAGCGGCGAGAGGCACGAATATAAAAATCGGCGCCGAAAACGTACATTGGGCGGAAAAAGGCGCGTTTACCGGCGAGGTATCCGCGGCTATGCTTAAAGAACTCAAAGTCGATTACGTTATAATCGGACACAGCGAGAGACGCCAATACTTCGGCGAAACGGACGAAACGGTAAATAAGCGCGTTCAAGCCGCTCTTGCCGCGAAGTTAAAGCCGATCGTCTGCGTTGGCGAAACCGAAACCGAAAGGGAAGAGGGACTTACCGAAAAAGTGCTTGAAAAACAACTTATAGAGGGACTTAAAGGCTTTAAGAGCAAGGATTTCGACAAGATAGTCATAGCCTACGAGCCGGTTTGGGCGATAGGGACGGGCAAGACCGCTACCGCGAAAGACGCAAACGAGACTATAGGTTACATCAGAAAAGTCCTCGCTAAAAAATTCCACAAATCCATTGCGGAAAAGACGAGAATTCAATACGGCGGCTCTATGAACACCAAGAACTGCAAAGAACTCATGGCGGAAGAAGAGATCGACGGCGGACTTATAGGCGGCGCTTCGCTTAAAGCGGAGGACTTCGCTTTCATAGTCAATTACAACAAATAAAACGTTTTCAAGGCGGCGTTAAACGCCGCCTTGAAAATCGATCGGAGGATATAAATGAACACGAGACCTGTGTGTCTTTTTATAATGGACGGTTACGCTTTAAGGGACGGTTCGGACGGAAACGCCATAAAGATCGCCAACGCGGGGGTTATAGAAAACCTCATGAAGAAATACCCGTCGGCGACGCTCGGCGCGAGCGGACTGTCGGTCGGACTTCCGGACGGTCAGATGGGCAACAGCGAAGTCGGACATCTCAATATGGGTGCGGGGCGCGTCGTTTACCAGGACCTTACGCGAATTACCAAGGCGATAGAGGACGGAGACTTTTTCAAAAACGAAGAACTCGTAAAGGTAATGGACGAAACCAAGCGCGGCGGCAAGAAACTTCATCTTTTGGGACTTCTTTCAGACGGCGGAGTTCACAGCCACGTCGAGCATTTATACGCGCTCGTCAAAATGGCTAAAGAGCGCGGCTTAAAGGACGTTTTCGTGCATTGTTTTATGGACGGAAGGGATACTCCGCCTAAAAGCGGCGCGGATTATATCGCCAAACTCGAAGAAAAACTTGCCGAAATCGGCGTAGGCGAAATCGCGACCGTTAGCGGCAGATATTACGCTATGGACAGAGATAATCGCTGGGAAAGAGTTGTAAAAGCCTACGAGGCAATGACGCTTTATAGCGGCGAAAAGGCGGACAGCGCCGTAAGCGCGGTGGAAAACAGTTACGCGTCCGGCGTTACGGACGAATTTATTCTTCCCACCAACGTGGTTAAGGCAGGCGAACCGATAGGCAAAGTCGAAAAGGGCGACGGAGTGATTTTCTTCAATTTCCGTCCGGACAGAGCGAGGGAGATTACCCGCGCGTTTACCGAAGAGCAGTTCGACGGTTTTGAGAGGAAAAGCGGTTATCTCGGTTTAAACTACGTCGGATTTACCAAGTACGACGAGACTTTCAAACACGCCGCGATAGCCTTTAAAAAGCAGGAACTCAACAATACTTTCGGTAAATATCTGTCGGATAAGGGATATACGCAACTTAGAATCGCCGAAACCGAAAAATACGCACACGTTACTTTCTTTTTCAACGGCGGAGTAGAGGCTCCCGAGAAGAACGAGTTCAGGGACTTGATTCCGTCGCCGAAGGTCGCGACGTACGATCTGCAGCCGGAAATGAGCGCGTTGGAGGTTACCGACAAGGTTTTGGAAGAGATTGCCTCGGACAAATTCGACGTTATAATTTTAAACTACGCGAACTGCGACATGGTAGGTCATACCGGAGTGCTGGACGCAGCGGTAAAAGCGGTCAAGACGGTTGAAAACTGTATCGGCAAAATCACCGACGCGGTTTTGAAAAAGGGCGGAAGCGCTATAGTTACCGCGGACCACGGCAACGCCGATCAAATGTTGACGGCCGACGGCAAACCGTTTACGGCGCATACCACGAACAGAGTTCCAGTAATACTCGTAAGCGAAAAGTACAAGGACGCAAAACTGCGCGAGGACGGAATTCTTGCGGATTTAGCCCCGACTCTTCTCGAGATAATGGGCGAAGATATTCCCAAAGAAATGACGGGTAAATCGCTTATAATCAAATAATTGATTAAATTTGACTTAAAAACGCTTGCCAAACCGCTATTATTGTGTTATAATTATTTGGCTATTTGAAATTCGGAGTATTATTATGTATAATTTTTTGTTAGATAGTTGGACTACACAACAATTGATTTGTCTGCCGTGTCTTATTCTCGGCGCGCTTTGCGCGATATTTTTGATAGTGGTCGTAATGATCCAGCCGAGCAATTCGAGTGGTATAAGCGCTCTCGGCGGTCAGCAAGAAACTTTCTACGGCAAAAACAAGGGCAAGACCTTGGCGAGCAAACTCAAGAAGTTGACTGTCATCACTATGGCGATTATGTCGGTGCTTATGATAGTTTTCTGCTTGGTGGTGTTCCATCCGCAGTGGTTTAACTGATTTTACACTAAAACGAAGTGAGTGGCGTAGCGATAGGCATTATTGCTACGCCATAATAATTATATAAAGATTTTTTAAAATGAAGATTATAGTTGAAAACAGAGAGGCGAGATACGAGTATTTCGTCGAGGACGACTTCGAGGCGGGAATATCTCTCGACGGCGGCGAAGTAAAATCGATAAGGGCGGGTAACGTCAGTTTAAAAGACGCGTATTGTTCGATATATAACGGCGAGTTATATATCAAGGGCATGCACGTTGCCGTTTACAATAAAATCGGCGGATATAACGTAAAAGACAGTCGGCGCGACCGAAAACTCTTAATGCACAAATCCGAGATTAATCGACTTATAGGCAAGGTAAACGAGAAAGGTTATACGATAGTTCCGCTTAAACTTTACTTTAAGCAATCGCTTATAAAAGTGGGTATAGGGCTATGCAAAGGCAAGCATACCTACGACAAAAAGCAAACTATTAAAGAACGCGATCTTTCCCGCGAGGCAGAGCGCTACGTCAAGGGCGGTTCGATATGAAAAAAGTAATCGTAATAGGCGCGGGACCGGCAGGACTTGCCTGCGCGTATGAACTTTTGAAAAGGGGCGGAGTTGACGTAACCGTTTTAGAGAGCGAAGACTCGGTCGGCGGAATATCCAAAACCGTGGAATATCACGGCAACCGCATGGACTTGGGCGGGCATAGGTTTTTCACTAAAAGCGAACGCGTAAACGCGCTTTGGACCGAACTTATGCCGATTCAAGGCTCGCCCGCATATGACGACGCCCTGCTCGGAACTGAAAAGCCGTTTAA
>CAMOXE010000100.1 GCA_946628865.1 uncultured Clostridia bacterium
AGTTCCGGCATACTTACCTCCGACGTTTGCTCCGATAAATTCATCGCCTTTATAGTATTCATAGGTAACGTTGACATTGCTCGGAAGATTTTTTACAGGCATATTGGTATTTATCGGATACGTCCATAGGTCAAAAGTTTCTTCTATATCTTTAATCTCCACGACGCCTTCAAGTTGAATGCTGTATATGAAAATTTCGGCGGACAAGTCCTCTTGCGGATTTACGTTTTCCTTGTCTATCTCGAAGTGCGCTACGACGACGAACAAGCCGAGACCCTCGCAAGAGTCCACCTTCTCGCCCCCCTTGAGCCTGGTTATGACGAATTCATACGACGCGCCGTAGGGAATAAAATACCCCTCGTCAAAACTCGGCATATACGCGTTGCCGTCAGACTTGAACTTTTTATCCGTAAGCGCGGCGTTTACCGTGGCTTTTTGTATTTCAAGAGTCGCCTTAACGTCGGCAATCGCATAGCAATTGACTTCGTCCACGGCAAAATGCGCCGTAACCTCGTATTCTCCGACGTTTACGACGTTTTCCGCGGAGACGGTTTCATCGCCTTTTATATACGAATATATAATCGGTACGCCCTCCGGCGCGTTTTGCACCGCGCAGGTTTTATGCGTGCCGTCGTAAACGTACTCGGCGTCGTCAAACGTCATACCCGTCGTATCGTACCTGTATTTTTCTATCGTTAAATCAGCGTACATTTCATAAACGGCGATTTCCGTTTCGGCGCGGAAGATAGTCGCTTTTAAGCGGTAGTCTCCGGCGTTTATCGTCTCATCGACCTTGTCGTCGCCTAAAAACGCCTCGTAACGCGCTTCCATGCCGTCGGGCATGTTTTCAACCGCGATCGTCTTAACGGTTCCGTCGTAAACGTACTTTGCGCCGTTAAAAACCATCTTTTTATAAGTATAAGTTCCGGAAGAATCCGACAGCAGTACGCTGTTATCGACGTTATCGTCGTTATATTTGAACTTGATAAGATACCTATAAGCCTCACCGTCGACAAGCGCGGAAGTCTCCCACTCGATTTTGTCGCCGTCGCCATCGTAAATATCCAAAGAATTCAAACTGTAGACGTCGGCGTCAAGCCCCACCAGCGTCATCGTGTGTTTATCCGCGTCGTAAAACAAGTCCGCGCCCGTGATCTCCTGCCCGTTTACGGTTACGGATTCTCTGATTTTGTTGATAATAAGATACGCACGCGCCTCTTTTACGTCTACGGTATAATTATCGTCTTTTGCTTTAAAATGCGCTATTACCTCGTAATCTCCCGCATAGACGCGGTCGTTGTTTTCGTACTCCACTTCTACCGTCGTCGGCAACTCGCCGTCGATTTTAAGCGAATGCGCTTTTCTGTCGAAATTTACGGTCTTGTCGACAAAAGTAAATTTATCGCTTATCGCGATTACGCGCTGATTGACCGTCAAAACCGCCGTCAAGTCGTCTATCGCATTGTAATTTACCGCCGAGCCTTTAAACGACGCCCTGACTTCGTAAACGCCTGCGGCGGCGTTTGAAGTAACCTTATTGCCGTCTTTATATACGGCGTAACTTACCGTTACGCCTTGCGGCAATACGGAACTGCTTGAAAGCGACGGAGTATACTCCGTACCGTCGTAAGTTTTGGTTACGTTTTCGAGCGTAACGGCGGACATATCGTAATCGGCTTTATTCACGGTAAGCGTCGCCCTTTTATTGCGTATACTCTCGTAATTGCCATTTGTTACTTCAAAGCGCGCGACTACCGTATATTTGCCCGCGTTCACCGCGTGATTTATCCTTATATCGTCTTGGTATACGTCGTAAGTCACGCGGACTCCGTCGGGGACGCCCGTCACCTCAATCGTCTTTATGCTGCCGTCGTATACCGTCGTAACGTCCGCAAATTCCATTTCGGACAAATCGTAAACGGCCTTTGTAATAACGAGTTGCGCGGTCAAGGTCTTTGAAACGTAACCGTCCTTACTTATAACGCCCACGACGTTATAAGTTCCGGCGTTGGTAAAGGTGTTCCCGTACTTGAATTCTATCTTCGCGCCTTCGGGAAGTTCGCGGTTGAGTTCTACCCTATGCGGCTTGCCGTCGTAAGTGCAAACGTATCCGTTCAACTCGTATATATCCTCGAAAACGTGCCTGTCGACCTTTACCTTCATAGTCGTAACGTATCTGCCGTTATAAACGACCTTTACCTCGTGTTCGCCCACTTTATAAAATTTAAGACGCTCTGCCTCGGGGATCATATCCTCGGTAAGGTCTATTTCTCTTTGTTCTCCGCCTTGATAATACACCACGACCTTTACGCCGTCGTATGAAAAGTCGCCTATCGCGGTTTCTATAGTCGCGGTATCTTTCATCGCAATACCCTCTATTACCACGATACGACTGCAACCGCTTATAAACGCGATCGCAAGCGTCGCTAAAAGTATCGTTAAAGCGAGAATTATCGTCCTTTTCTTCATTATCTATACCCTTTGACTTTAAATTAAACGCAAAACTTTTGCATATAAAAACAGTAGTATAATAATATACTACCATTTCGAGTGCTACAAACCTGCAACAAAGCGAGCCGCGGTTTGCCTATTTATTAAAAAAATTTTTTACTCGTCTTTAAACAACGCCCACGGATACTGAATCATATACTCGCCGCGGTACAGCCTTATCGCGTCGGGGTTGTTGTTTTTGTATTCGTATGCGTCGCAATCCGCTTTGCTAACGTCTATAAAGCATTCGTTGAAACGCTTTATAAACACGTCTCCCGCTCCGACTTCCTTTAAAGTCGCTTGTATATCCGCTATGAGTATTCTAAGATAGGATTTATGGTCCTCCTCCCATAAAACGGCGTTCAGTTCGTTGACGTTTATAGCCGCGCCCTCGCGGTCTATCAAATACGCGAACACCTCTTTCGATTTACTTCTTTGGAATTTTAAAGGAACTCCGTTGCAAAACACTTCAAAATTCCCGAAACACTTGACGTATATCTTGTTTTTACGCGCTATCTCGACGGGGTGTCGCAACCCTTCCATTTCTTCGCGAATTTTGGTCTCGTTTACCGGCTTTGTTATATAGCCGGACGCGTGGATCTTGTAGGCGTCCAAAGCGTATTCGCTGTACGCGGTTACGAACACTATATTTACAGACGGATTTATCGCTTTTAGTTTCTTCGCAAGTTGCATTCCGTTTATTTTCGGCATTTCTATATCCAAAAACGCGACGTCGAATTTCGTTTCGGAGTTCTGCTCGATTGCGGCGACGGGGTTAGAATAACTCAATATCTCGGTTTCGGGCGGCAAAACCTTTTTTACCGCGCTCTCCAAGCGTATAAGTTGCAACTGCTCATCGTCGACCAATAACACCTTCATTACTCGTCCTCCTGCTTTGCGAATATGACCGCAACTTTCGTGCCTTTACCCAACTCGCTCTCTATCTGCATTTCGCCGTTACACATCGTCTCTAATCTGTATTTTATGTTTTTCAAACCGACGTGCTCTTGATTTTTCAAACTTACGTCGTCCGTATCGAAACCGACGCCGTCGTCAATTATTTCCACGACGTGCGACATACCGCGTTGATACACGTTTATCCTGATCGTTCCGCCCTCGATCTTTTTGAGTATGCCGTGCTTTACGGAATTTTCGACTATCGGCTGAATACTGAGCGCGGGAACGCGAAAATCCGTGTTATAGACGTTGTAAATAGCGTTGATTCTGTCGCCGAAACGCATTTTCTCCAACGACAAGTATGTCTCTATATGCTTTAACTCGTCCTCGAATGGAATAAGCCTGGTATCTGTAAGCGACGAAAGATTTCGCCTTAAATACTCCGTAAACGCGTCTAACGAGCGTTGCGCCTTTTCGGGATCCATTGGAATAAGCGTGGATATCGACGACAAAGTATTATACATAAAGTGCGGTCGGATTTGCGACATCATTATCTTGATTTGCGCCTCTTTGTTCTTTTCCTGTATTTTTGACAATTCAACGTTTTTGGCGATATTCAAAAACAAAAACAGTATCTCGATCGATATAACTATCGACGCGTAAGCAATCGCGTAACCTTTGAAAATATTCTGTAAAATTATTGCGAAAAACGGCAACGCGCAATATAGAATAAACGCGGTCTTTTCGCGGAAGTTGAGTTTTTTATTCGTAAGCGCGAGGCATATTATTGTGATGAATATGACGAACTGATACGTCTGAGAAAACATCATCGTAGCGCTGCGGTGATAAACGCCGTTTTCCGCGTAAAAATACATGCCCGTAAACAAGTTTATCAAATCGGAAATTACGATAGCCGAAAACAAAACGGCGTTTAAAATATATAATTTCTTTTTCTTTTCCGGCGCAATTTCGACGTATCTCATAGTGTACAAGAACAGCAATAACACTTCCGTGTTATTCATTATATAAAAGATGGTATAAAACGTCGTTATAAAAGCGTTGCTCGTGTATTTCGTCCTGACAAACGAAAAAGTCGCATACGTCAAAAAATGCAGTACGGTAAATATAAAGAACGCCAAAAGGCATTTCTCGTCCTTTCTCTTTTCTTTTTTTAGCGCTAAGTTTAACGTATGAACCATCAGTATGATTGCGCCGATTAAACACACGGTTACGTTGAATATGCTTTTATTATCCATAGTATTATCTTTATCGTTTTTTTTAATTATATCACGAAATAAGTTTTCTTGCAATAATACGGCGTTGATTTTAGCCAAGCGGCAAAAAATTGAGTTTATTTAATCTGCGCGTCTCCACTGCCTTAGCAAACCTAAGCCGCACAAGGCGGCTTAGGACACGATACTGCCGTTTCCCGCAGGCGGGAGCCCCTCGGCAGGCTCTTCGGCGACAGTCGAACCAAATTGCCCCAAACGGGCAATTTGAGTTCTTGTATAATCTATGCGTCTCCACTGCCTTAGCAAACCTAAGCCGCACAAGGCGGCTTAGAACGCGATACTGCCGTTTCCCGCAAGCG
>CAMOXE010000101.1 GCA_946628865.1 uncultured Clostridia bacterium
CAAACGGAGGAGCAGGCTGAAAAGTCTTTGCTCTTTTGCAAAACAAAAGAGCAAGACCAAAAAGCCTTGCTCCGACGTGGTGCGGACAACAGGACTTGAACCTGCACGAAAATACATTCATAAGATCCTTAGTCTTATGCGTCTGCCAATTCCGCCATGTCCGCAACTTTCATATCGCCTGCTAATAATACCAAATTTTATTAAACTTGTCAAGGATTTTTTATTACTTTACAAAAAAAATTTATCTTTTTATACAGCCGATAATATATGCCTGGTTCTTAATATCCCGTCTGCTATTTTGTCGTTCACGGAATACGCGTGTTTCTCTAAATCTCCGCACGTCGCGTCGCTTAAATTCCTCGATTTTATCTCCGTTATCATCTCGCTGCAAATATCTTCGATTACTTCCGATTTTACTTTCGCGTTGTCCGCAACGTTGTCGGTCGTTATCAAAAATTCGAGCGCGTCGCTTAGCCTTGCGAATTTTTCTATGCCCCTCAGCGCCTTAAACACCCACTTATAATACGGTTTATACTTCCCGGATAGCAAAAATATCGCACTCGTTATATGCTCGGTAAACTTTATCGCGCATAACTGCGCCGCCGCCAATTCTCCTCGAGCAACGCTCCTTGCATAGTTGTACTGCCCGGCTTGCGCCGCAAGCAACAAATTGCCCGCAAGTTTTTTCAGCATTACGTCCCTCGGATATTCGCTAAGATATGCCCTTACCCCCGAAAAACTCCCCGCGTCGTCGCGAAAAACTTCTCCGTTCGTAACCTCGGCGAGAAAAGTCTCGGGAACCGTAAACCACTCGTCCCCCTCTAATAATCCGTCCGCTCTGCCGACTTTCGCCTTGAAAAAATCCGCGGCTCTTATAACTCCGCGGCGATTTCCGCCAACGGGACTTATTCTACCGCGCTTATAGCCCATAAATTCGCTCGGAAGTTTTTGATACGCGCGCTCGAGTTCAAACGCGCGGCGGCGACTCACGGTATTTTCATCCGGGAGCATTATGCAAAATCCCGCCTCGAAGTCGTGATCGGTCGATACTTCGTCGTCAAAGCCGAAACACTCCGAACCTTCGCCGAAAAGCCCTACGGCGACCAATCCCGCTATATCCGAAAACTCATTTTCAAGCATCGGAGCGCCGTATTCTTCGTAAAATTTTCTGCTTAGATCAAGACCTTTCATATATGTCTTTCGCCCTTTTCAGTAGATCCGCCTGATAGTCGAAATATCCGTAATATCCGAAAGTGTCAGCGCATTTTTCGCAGACGAAGGCGTAATAACCGTCTCTCGGTACGCTTTTCGTGTCGAGAAGTTTTTGCGCGAACAAAAAATACGTTGCTACTTCTTCCGCGCCGTCTAAAAGCCCTTTTTCTTTGGCGACGAGGTCCACCATGTTCAAATACGTTATCGCCATTTCGAGTTCGCCGTTTTCCGCGCCCCTCATAATTTCAAGCGCCGATTTATACATCTCGCGCGCTTCGCCGTATTTTTTCAAGTCCACCGCAACGAGCGCCATGTTGTTATACATTGCGCCGAGCCTTCCGTCGCTTTTACCGAGCGCAGGAATATATATTCTCTCCGCCTTTTTAAAGAGTTCGTAGGCTTTTTCGTAAAGTTCGAAAGTTTTATACACCGTTCCGGCGTTGACGTAAGCGGTACCCGCGGCGATTTCGTTTTCAATGCCCATTTCGCCTATAAGCCGCATGGTTTCTTCGGCGCTTTTAAGCGCGTCGTCCCGCCTTGCGGTCTTTCGGTATAACCCCATCAGTTCGTTGTAAACGGCAAATTCACCGCTTTTATCGCCTCCGGCCTTTGCCTCGTCGATCCAATAAAGAAAATGCCTTTCCGCACCCGCATAATCGTTTCTCGAAAAGTATTCGTCGGCTTTTGCTATGACCCTTGCCACGGGTATTCTGCTACTTGGCGCGTCCTTTTTGTAACCGTCTATGCAAAGCGGACAGCGCGGTTCTGAATAATCTTCTTCGTTAATCATACGATTATTATAACAAATATTTTCCGTCTTGACAATTATTCTTTCGCAATTTTGCAAAAACGATTGTCAAACCTCGGCGGTATCTGTTATAATTTAAAAGAGGTATATAATGCTGATACTTGGTTTTCAGAAGATGACGCTTTTAGACTTTCCCGGGAAAGTCGCATGCACGGTGTTTACCGGCGGTTGTAATTTAAGATGTCCGTTTTGTCACAACGCTAAACTCGTAACCGATATAAACGCGGACGAACAATTTTCCGCCGACGAGGTTTTGCGGTTTTTATCCAAACGCACGGGGCTTTTAGACGGCGTGTGCATAACCGGCGGCGAACCGCTTTTGCAGGCGGATATTAAGGACTTTATTATAATGATAAAGAAAATGGGTTTTAAACTCAAACTCGACACCAACGGTTTTTATCCCGCGAAACTCATTGACCTTATCGAAAGCGGACTTATAGACTACGCGGCGGTCGATATAAAAAACTCGGATGAAAAATACGACGAGACGGTTGGCGTAAAGAATATAGATCTTGCGCCTTTAAACGCGAGTATCGACTATCTTTGCCGCGGCAAAATCGATTTCGAGTTCAGGACGACCGTCGTTGCGGAATTCCACACCGAAAACGACATAGAAAAAATAGCGGTAAAAATCAACCGCGCGAAAAAATATTTCCTGCAAAATTTCGTGGATTCGGGCAATCTCATCGGCGAAAATTTACACGCCGCGGACGAAAAAACCTTAGCGAAAATGCTTGAAATCGCGCAAAAACATATCCCCGACGCCAAACTCCGCGGGATTTGAAAAACCACAAGATATAGTAAATAAAATAAAAATCAACAACAAAATATTGTGTTAAACGGTTGACAATAAACTATAGCCGTGCTACAATAGATATCGCAGACAAGGAGGAAGTACTTATGTACACGGTAATTAAAAGAGATCAAAGGGTGGCGGACTTCGATCTGGGGAAAATAAAAGGCGCCGTAAAAAAGGCTTTCGAGGCTCAGAACGTCGAATATAACGAGGACGTAATAGATTTTCTCGCTTTAAAGGTAACGGCAGACTTTCAAGGCAAAATAAAAGACGGGAAAATAGCGGTTGAGGACATACAGGACAGCGTTGAAACCGTCCTTATAAAAGCGGGCTACGACGAAGTTGCGAAAGCGTATATATTATATCGTAAGCAGAGAGAAAAACTCCGCAACATCAGCGGAACTTTGTTGGACTATAAATCTGTAGTAGACAACTACCTCAAGATAAACGACTGGAGAGTTAAGGAGAACTCTACCGTAACCTATTCGGTAGGCGGACTTATTTTAAGCAACTCCGGCGCGATAACGGCGAACTATTGGCTTTCGGAGGTATACGACGAAGAGATAGCGAACGCGCACAGAAACGCGGACATACATATCCACGACCTTTCAATGCTCACGGGATATTGCGCGGGCTGGTCTTTAAAGCAACTCATACAAGAGGGCTTAGGCGGGGTCGTCGGAAAGATAACTTCCGCTCCGGCAAGCCATCTTTCCACGCTTTGCAACCAGATGGTAAACTTCCTCGGCATCATGCAGAACGAGTGGGCAGGCGCGCAGGCGTTTTCGTCTTTCGATACTTATCTTGCGCCGTTCGTAAAGGTAGATAATCTTACTTATAAAGAAGTTAAACAATGTATACAATCGTTCATATACGGCGTAAACACTCCGAGCCGTTGGGGTACTCAGTCGCCGTTTACGAACATTACGCTTGACTGGACCGTTCCCAACGACCTTGCGGAACTCAACTGTATCGTGGGCGGCAAGGAAATGGACTTCAAGTATAAAGACTGCGTAAAAGAAATGGCGATGGTAAACAAGGCGTTTATCGAGATAATGATCGAGGGCGACGCCAACGGCAGAGGATTCCAATACCCCATACCGACGTATTCCATTACCCGCGATTTCGACTGGTCGGATACCGAGAACAACAGACTTTTATTTGAAATGACTTCCAAATACGGCACACCGTATTTCTCGAACTATATCAACAGCGATATGGAGCCGTCGGACGTCCGTTCGATGTGCTGCAGACTGCGTCTCGATTTAAGAGAACTCCGCAAAAAATCCGGCGGATTTTTCGGCAGCGGCGAAAGCACCGGTTCGGTCGGCGTAGTAACCATAAATATGCCGAGAATCGCGTATCTGTCCAAGACGAGAGAAGAGTTTTTCGCTCGCCTCGACAAGATGATGGATATTGCCGCGCGTTCGCTCAAAGTAAAGCGAACCGTCATAACCGAACTTTTGGAAAACGGCTTATATCCGTACACTAAACGCTATTTAGGCACTTTCAACAACCACTTCTCGACGATAGGTCTCGTCGGCATGAACGAAGTCGGCTTGAACGCGCCGTGGCTTAAAGCGGATATGACGCACAAAAAGACGCAAGAGTTCACTATCGAGGTCTTAAACCATATGAGAGAACGCCTTTCCGACTATCAGGAAGAGTACGGCGATCTCTACAACCTCGAGGCAACCCCTGCGGAGTCTACGGCGTTCCGTCTTGCAAAGCACGACGTAAAGAGGTATCCGGACATTATCACCGCGGCTAAAAACCCGAGCGATACTCCGTACTACACTAACAGTTCGCACCTTCCCGTGGGCTTTACCGAAGATATATTCTCGGCGCTCGATATTCAGGACGAACTCCAGACTCTTTATACTTCGGGAACGGTATTCCACGCGTTCTTGGGCGAGAAACTTCCGGATTGGAAAGCGGCGGCGACGCTGGTAAGAAAGATAGCGGAAAACTACAAACTCCCCTACTACACTCTTTCTCCGACGTATTCGGTATGTAAAAACCACGGCTATATCGCAGGCGAACATTTTACTTGCCCGATCTGCGGCGAAAAGACCGAAGTTTACAGCCGTATAACCGGTTATTACCGTCCGGTCCAAAACTGGAACGACGGCAAAACGCAAGAATATAAGGACAGAAAGGTTTACGATATAAGCCACTCTACGCTTTCGCACACAGGACCGTTATCGTCGTGTCCGTGCGACCAAGCCGAGCCTGCCGAAAGCGCTATCTCCCGCGAAGAAAAGGCGGAAAATACGGGTGCTATGATATTCACTACGGCTACTTGTCCGAACTGCAAGATCGCTTGCGCGCTGTTAGATAAAGAAGGATTTAAGTATACAAAACTTCTCGCCAACGAGAACGTTGAACTCGTAAACAAGTTCGGGGTAAAACAAGCGCCCACGCTCGTCATCGTAAAGGGCGATACGTTTGAAAAGTATACCGGCGTATCCGATATAAAGAAATTTTTAGGGAAATAATATGTACGATATTATAATAATAGGCGGTGGACCTGCGGGGCTCACCGCCGCATTATACGCCCGACGCGCGAATAAGAGCGTTTTGGTTATAGAAAAAGCGGCGTTCGGCGGACAGATAACCTATTCTCCTAAAGTAGAAAATATTCCGGGGTTTATTTCGCTTTCCGGCAACGAATTTGCCGATAAACTCGTAGAGCAGGTTTTAGAGCAAGGCGCAGAGGTCGAACTTGCCGAAGTCAAAGGCATTACGGGTGGCGACGTAAAGACCGTAATAACCGACGGCGGAGAATTTACCGCAAAGGCGGTGATAATCGCCACGGGCGCAAAGCACAGACTTTTAGGTCTTGACCGCGAGGAAGAACTCGTCGGCAACGGAATATCGTTTTGCGCGGTTTGCGACGGCGCGTTTTATCAAGGACAAACGGTTGCGGTGATAGGCGGCGGAAACTCGGCTCTGCAAGAGGCGTTACTTCTGTCCGATCTCGTCAAAAAACTGTATATCGTTCAGAATCTCGATTATTTTACGGGCGAGAAAAAACTCGTCGAGCAACTTCTCGCCAAAGACAACGTGGAAGTATTTTTCGGAAATTTAGCGAGCGAATATATAGGCGACGGAGAAATAACGGGGCTTAAAATCAAGGACGCCAAAACCGGTGCCGAGCATGTACTCGAGGTCAACGGCATATTCGTTGCGGTCGGATTGATTCCGCAGAACGAGCCGTTTAAAAACATCGTCGCGTTGGACGGATACGGCTATGCGGACGCGGACGAAACGTGCAAGACCGAAACTGCGGGTGTATTCGTTGCGGGAGACTGCCGCAAAAAGCGGATAAGGCAAGTAACGACGGCGGCGGCGGACGGAGCGATAGCGGCTCTCGCAGCGTGCGACTATGTAGATACGCTTAGCCGAGTGTAAATAGGTTAAACTTGCCGCAAAACGCGCCTTTTCGCGCCTTTTTCGTTCATCTTCCTCGTAGTACGGCAGTACGACTTCGTCATCTTCTCGAAAAATCCATCGGAAATCCGCCGTTTTGCGGTGCAAGCAATTCCGAAAGGTTTACGGCGAGGATAGCCGAATGAAAACAAAGTTGAACTAGTTAAAACACCTGAATTTCGGCGTGTTTCAGCAAATACTCACTTGTAGTATTTGTATACGACTTCGCTCGTCTTTACTAAAACCCCCTCGAAATTGAGGTGTTTTAATGCTTCGCACCTTAACCGATGTATTTTGATGTTGTTTTAGGTGAGGGTGAACGGAATAGAATACCGATTCATTCCGTGAGAACTCGCCTAAAAGAGCGCAAAAGACACGGTTTAGGCGAGTTAAACTTTATTTTCATTCGGCTATCCGAGGCAAAATCCGCAGACAATACTTCCCGTATTGACAAGGATTTTAACAAAGTATATACCGCCGTAAAACTTTCCGAATCAGGTTCAACCTATTCACACTCGGCTATCCGCTAAGGACACGGGGAACCCAAAAGCGCTTGCTTTCGGGTTCCCCTGACGAGATAGTCATTTCGGTCGACAAAGGAATCTTCGTCGACCGAAATAACTATTTAAAAAAATAGGTCTCCCGCAAATTAAAAACAGGGCTCCCGAAAATATTTTGCAACGCAAAAGATTTTCGGAAAAAGGTCGAAGAGCCAAAGCGCGTCTGGTGGGCGAAACAGCGAGGCGATGAGAGTGCCGCGGTCGAAAAATTAAGTAAAAGTTTTACGCAAATTTTTTCGGGTACCGCAAACGGAGGAGCAGGCTGAAAAGTCTTTGCTGCTTTGCACAACTAAGCTCCGTCGCCAAATAGCACTGCTTCGACGTGCCTCGGTGGGTTGCAATGGGCCATTTTGACAA
>CAMOXE010000102.1 GCA_946628865.1 uncultured Clostridia bacterium
GGCTCCCGCAAAGATTTTGTAAAACAAAAAACTTATAGAATAAAATAGGGCTCCCAAAAATATTTTGCATCGCAAAAGATTTTTGGGAAGAGGAGGAGCAGGCTGAACAGTCTTTGCTCTTTTGCAAAACAAAAGAGCAAGACCAAAAAGCCTTGCTCCGACGTGGTGCGGACGACAAGACTTGAACTTGCACGGTTGCCCAATGGATCCTAAGTCCATCGCGTCTGCCAATTCCGCCACGTCCGCATACGATTTTCGTTTCTTATTTATTATATATTCTTAAAACAAAAAAATCAAGCGTTTTAGTTGCGGATAAACGCTTTTTATGCTAAAATATAAAAAAGAGGTAACGTATGAATAATAATGATTTCGGCAAATTCAGCGAGATAAAATACGAACGTCCGAATTTCAAAGCGGCGATCAAGTCCTTCAACAGACAAATATCCGCAATGAAAGCCGCGGAAAACTACGAGGAGTTTAAAGCCGCGCTTTCGGCTTGCGAAGATATAATCAAAAACGTTGAGACGATGACGACGATCTCGTATATCCGCAACACTTTGGATTTAAGTGATAAGTTCTACGACGAAGAAGAAAAGTATTTGAACAATGCGAGCGGAAAGTTCTCGGTTTCGGCACTCAAACTTATTAAAGCCGTGCTTGGCAGTAAATTCAGAAAAGAAATAGACGATGACTTCGGAGAATTTTTCCTTAAAGACCTCGAAATGCAACAAAAAGTCAACAGTCCTAAAGTTATACTTCTTTCCATTAGACAAGGCACGCTTTCGAGAAAATATTCTAAAGACGTAGCGCTTTGCAAGACGGATTTTAACGGCGAAGAGTGCAATTTCTACGGATTGCTCAAACACATGCAGTCCACCGACAGAAACGTCAGAAAACAAGCGTTCTCGGCGTGGGCGGATCTTTACGAATCGGTAAGCGACAAACTCGACGATACTTACGACAAACTCGTTAAATTAAGAGTTAAAATCGCTAAAAGACTGAAATTCGATTCTTATATCGATTATATCTATACGATGAGAGGCAGATACGACTATAACGCCAAAGACGTGGCGGATTTCAGAGAATCGATAAGAAAATATATAGTTCCGCTCTGCGAAAAACTCTACGCCGTGCAAAAAGACGAACTCGGCGTGGACAAATTGCATTTCTACGACGAAGAACTTACCTTTAAAGAAGGCAACGCCGTCCCCGAAGGCAATAAAGACGAACTCGTTGAAAAAGCAAAAAAAATGTACGAAGAAATGTCGAAAGAGTCCGGTGAATTTTTCGATTTCATGTACGAACACGAACTCTTCGACCTTGAAACGAAACCCGGAAAACACCTTGGCGGATACTGTACGTTTTTACCGAATTTCGGCGCGCCGTTTATCTTTTCCAACTTCAACGGCACGAGCGCGGACGTAGACGTCTTGACGCACGAGGCCGGACACGCGTTTCAGGCGTTTCTCGCAGCAAAAAGCATAAACAATTTCTTCCAATCTTCCTCTACGAACGAGATAAACGAGATCCACTCTATGACAATGGAACATTTCGCTTATCCTTATATGGATAAATTCTTCGGTGCAAACGCGGACAAATACAGATACCACCACCTCGTAAAAGCGGTAGAGTGCATTCCGTATCTCGTCAGCGTTGACGAATTCCAGCACCGCGTGTTTGAAAACCCGAACATGACCGCGACAGACAGGCGCAAAGTATGGCGCGAAATAGAGAAAAAATATCTGCCTTGGCGCGACTACGACAACAACGAATTTTTAGAGGGCGGCGGATTCTGGATGCAAAAGCAACATATATTCCTCTACCCGTTCTATTACATAGATTACGCTTTGGCACAGATATGCGCTTTTCAACTCTTTATAAGGAGCAGAAAAGCGCCGCAAGAGGCGTGGAACGATTACCTCGCGCTTTGCCGTGCCGGCGGAACTAAAGGGTACTTCAATCTTTTGAAAGTCGCCAACTTGAAAACTCCGTTTGAAAAAGACGCCGTGAAAGACGTTGCAAGCGCAATTTCCGTTGTAATAGACGAGTTTTACGCGAAAATCAAGCGCTAAAAAAGCGGAGCGTCGCCGAGATTTTTACACCCGACGGTACGCTTTTACCTACGAAACCTAACTAATTGAAAACGACGGAATAAATTTGAAAATGCTCGGGTTTATTCTGTCGTTTTATTTTTGTATCATTATAACCGACGCGGCGGACTGCATTTAACGAGTTCCTAAGATAACTCACGATAATATTACGAATATATACCGGACGAGAATGTTGATAATAACTCCGCTCCGCACGTTTTCAACGTGCGGAGCGGAGTTTAATTTACTGCCGTAGCCCCGTTTCTCGCGCCGCGACGGCGCGAGAAACGGGGCTACGCATAGATATTACGACAGATTACGCGTATATCCTTTTTTGCTTAAAACCGTATCGGTTATTTTATATTCTTATACATAGGACCGTAAGCGGCGCAGGCACGGTAGTCCTGACCCTCTTTGTCCATTCCGAACGCATTCCACGCTGACGGGCGATATATCTTGTCCTCGTCGACGTTGTGCATGCAAACGGGAATACGGAGCATCGAACACATCGTTATAAGGTCCGCGCCTATATGTCCGTAAGAGATAGCGCCGTGGTTTGCTCCCCAATTATTCATTACGTCGTAAGCAGACTTAAACGCGCCCTTGCCCGTAACTCTCGGAGTAAACCATGTGCAAGGCCAGGTGTA
>CAMOXE010000103.1 GCA_946628865.1 uncultured Clostridia bacterium
GTTCCATACAATTAAATTTTTCCGTCGTTTTATTTTTGAAGTCCTGAGAAAAGGGACGTCTTTAGTCTTTTTCCCCGCCCCTATCCGCCCTATACCCCCCACTCTTTCGCCCGCCTCTATCGTAAACGAGGCGTTCTTTAAAATAATTCTGTCGCCGTCGGGGTATGAAAACGTAAGACCCTTAAACTCTATTTTTCCGTTTAAAACGCCGACGTCTTTTGCGCCGTCGTTATCGCGGATCTCAGGGACTTCGTCAAGCAGAGCCGAGACGCGCTTAAGCGAGGCTTTACCCCTCGAACGCATATCTATAAGTTCGGAAACCGCCATTATCGGCCAGACTATCGCCGTGAAATATCCGATAAACTCTATGAGTTGTTCGGCGGAGATATTGCCTTGATATACGAGATAGCCGCCGTAGCCGAGTATTATACAGATGACCGATTCCACGAACAGCGTAACCGAAATTCGCAGCGTTACCGACATCTTCGTAAATTCCACGTTGGCTTTTTCGTTGCTGAGATTGAGTTTTTTAAACGCCCAAAGTTCTTTCGCCTCTTTTACGAACGCCTTTATTACCGCTATTCCCGAAAAACTCTCTTGCGCGAAATCGGATATTTTTGAAAACGCCTCTTCGCGCTCGTCCCATTTTTTCATCATGTACTTGTTGAGTATCATGCCTACGAACAGCAGTATAAGCATGGGAATAAGGCAGAGAACCGCGAGGAGGGGCTGGAGTTTAAACATATCCGCCGCGGCGAGAACACCGAGGATGGACGCGTCGAAGAACATCATTACGCCCCAGCCGAAACACTCTTCAATAGTTTCGAGGTCGTTGGTAAACAGCGACATCAGTCCGCCGATTTTCTTCTTCGAGTAGAAACTCTGCGAGAGCGTCCGCGCTCTGTCGAACATCTCTTTGAGCATTCCCTCGCGCATTTTTATGCCCGCGCCGAAAAAGCAGATTCGCCATAAAAATCTGCCCGCAAAAAGTACCGCGATGATAAAAATCAGCGGTACGCAAATTTCGTTAAGCAGCGCGTCCATGGTAAAGACTCTCGTCTTGTCCACGTCCATATACCCCGTATTGATTGCGGTCAGTACGGTTCGGTATATGGGCGGGATCATAAGTTGCGCGTAGTCTACCGCGGCAAGCGTTAAGATCCCGAGCGCGAAGAGATATATGTATTTTAAATAGTATTTGTTTAAATGTTTTCCGAAAATCATAAATTATTTAGACGACAGATATTCGTCTATCGCTTTAGCGGCGATTTTGCCTGCGCCCATAGCGGATATTACCGTCGCGGCGCCCGTTACGGCGTCGCCGCCCGCATATACGCCGCTACGCGAAGTCAGTCCCGCCTCGTTTACGATTATTCCGCCGCGGCGGTTTACTTCAAGTCCGTCGGTAGTGTTCTTTATAAGCGGATTTGGCGACGTGCCTATCGCCATTATAACTACGTCTACGTCTAAGGTAAATTCCGAGTTCGCTATCGGCACGGGTCTGCGCCTGCCGTTTTCGTCCGGCGCGCCGAGTTCCATTTTGACGCACTTTATTCCCGTCACGAAACCGTTTAACGGATCGCGCGGATCGCTTTCGTTCTTATACCCGAGTATCTCGACGGGGTTTATGAGCAGTTTGAATTCGATTCCCTCTTCTTCGGCGTGTTCGACTTCTTCCTTTCTCGCGGGCAGTTCTTCCATAGACCTGCGGTATACGATATATACTTTTTCCGCGCCGAGCCTAAGCGCCGTCCGCGCCGCGTCCATAGCGACGTTTCCGCCGCCGACTACCGCGACTTTATTTCCGCGCATTATAGGCGTGTCCGGATTATCTTTATAGGCTTTCATGAGGTTGCTGCGCGTTAAAAATTCGTTCGCGGAGAATACGCCCTTGTACGCCTCGCCCGGGATATTCATAAAGTTGGGAAGTCCCGCGCCCGAGCCGATATATACCGCCTCGAACCCCATTTCAAAGAGTTCGTCAATAGTAAGGGTCTTGCCGATAACGACGTTGGTTTCTCTCTTTACGCCGATCGCTTTAAGCGTTTCCACTTCCTTTTTAACTATCGATTTCGGCAAACGGAATTCGGGTATTCCGTAAACGAGTACGCCGCCCGCGGTATGAAGAGCCTCGTACACCGTTACGTCGTAACCCTTTTTTGCAAGATCTCCTGCAAGCGTAAGTCCGGACGGTCCCGAGCCGACCACCGCGACCTTATGCCCGTTGGCGGGCGCTACGTCCGGTTTTTCGTTAGAAAATTCGTTGTGCCTGTCCGCCACGAAACGTTCGAGTCTGCCGATCCCGACCGGCTCGAATTTAATTCCGAGCGTGCATTTGCTCTCGCATTGACTTTCTTGCGGACACACTCTGCCGCAGATCGCCGGCAACGACGACGTCGCCGAAATCGTCTTGTACGCGCCCTCGAAATCTCTTTCCTTTATTTTGGCGATAAATTCGGGTATGCGTATGTTTACCGGACACCCGCTCACGCACGGCTGATTTTTACAGTTTAAACATCTGTTCGCTTCGGCAACCGCGACTTCCTCGCTGTATCCGAGCGCCACTTCCTTGAAATTTCTCGCCCTTACTTTAGGGTCTTGGGTAGGCATTTCGTGTTTTTTAGGATCTATCGCCATCAGTCGTTACCTCCGTTTTTAAGTAAATTGCAGAATTTTTCGTGAGATTTACGCTCGAAATCGGTATAGATCCTGCCTCTCGACATAGCCTCGTCGAAGTCGACTTCGTAGCCGTTGAAATCCGGACCGTCCACGCAAGCGAACTTGGTTATTTTTTCGCCGTCGCGGTTTAAAGTCAGTCTGCAACCGCCGCACATTCCCGTTCCGTCTATCATTATCGGGTTCATGGATACGGTTACCGGAACGCCGAACGGCTTTGCCGTCGCCACGACGAACTTCATCATTATAAGCGGCCCTATAGTTATTATCATATCGAATTTCTCGCCCGATTCAAGCATTTCCTTTATCGGCAGGGTAACGTTTCCGTGTCTGCCGTAAGAGCCGTCGTCGGTCATGACTATGACCTTTTCGGAGCAAGCCTTGAATTCGTCCTCTAAAATAAGCAGGTCTTTATTTCTGAAGCCTATCACGCTCGTTACCTTTGCGCCTGCGCGGTTAAGAGCCTCGGCTACAGGCATCGCTATCGCGCAGCCCACGCCGCCGCCGACTACCAAAACGCGCTTAAGTCCGTCTATATGCGTCGGAACGCCGAGCGGACCGACGAAGTCGGAGATATATTCGCCTTCGCGCTTTAAGTTCAGTTTCTCGGTCGTCGTGCCGACTATCTGGAAAATAATCTTTACCGTTCCGTCGGAGGCGGTACCTGCAATGGTGAGCGGTATGCGTTCGCCGTCTTCGTCGACTCTGAGTATAATAAACTGTCCCGCTTTCGCCTTTTTTGCAACCAGCGGAGCGTAAATTTCCATTTGGGTAACCGTGGGATTCAGATTTTTCTTGCGTACTATTTTATACATTTTATCGCCTCTTTCAATTATTATATCACGATAACCGCATTTTTACAACGGATTTTACGCATTATAATTTGACTTTCTATAAATATTGATATATAATTTAACCATGAAAAGCGATATGAAATTCAAAACCCAACTGATGGACGAAACCGCCGTAAACAGGGCGGTTGCGAGAATATCTTACGAGATAATCGAGCGTGCCGCAGATCTCGACAACGTGATACTCGTCGGAATTAAGACGAGGGGCTTGCCGCTTGCCAAAATGATATGCGCAAATATCGAGAAAAACGCGGGCGCGAAAGTTCCGCTTTACGAACTCGACATCACGCATTTCCGCGACGACAAGACGAGCGAGGTAAAAGTAAAGCCCGCGCTCGATCTCCCCGCGGATAAAAAGGACGTCGTCCTGGTAGACGACGTGCTGTATACCGGCAGGACTACCCGTGCCGCTATCGACGCGGTGTTTAACGCCGGACGCGCTTCGAGTATCCGCCTCGCCGTTCTTATCGACAGGGGACACCGCGAACTCCCTATTCGCGCGGATTTCGTCGGCAAAAACGTTCCGACGTCTTTGAAAGAAGAAATAGTGGTAAAACTCGCCGAATGCGACGGCGAAACGAGCGTAAATATATATGAGACTTGAGGCTGAGAAAGAAGATTTTATCGGCGCTACGCGCGCCGCGGTAACGGATTATGTAAAAGGCAAATACGGCACCGAGCCGGAATTTCTTTGGCGCAAATTTCCGGATTTTGCCGTATTCAGAAAAAAGGACAACGCCAAATGGTATGCCGTTATTATGGACGTAACCCGGCAGAAATTAGGTCTTGACGGGCAGGGGAAAGTCGATATAATAGACGTCAAGTGCGGTTATGAAACCAAAGAGATATTCAAAAATTTCAAAGGTTTTTTGCCTGCGTATCACATGAACAAAGAAAAGTGGATAACCGTGCTTTTAGACGGTACGGTAGATTTGCGGCTTTTGAGTGATTTAATAGACGAGAGTTACGATTTGGCTTAGAGTATAAGTATAAAAAACGTCGGAAGAAAAATAATTTCCCCGTATGATATTTATTGAGAAAGCGTTTTATCTCGAGATTGTAAAATAAAGTGTGTAAGTTAGGAGAAAAAGGACTTACGCACTTTTTTTAACGTTTTCAATATTTTCGGGCAACGTAAAAATCCGAAGAAAACACTTTCCTAAGAGAACGCCATAAAAAAAGAGAGTGCATGCACTCTCTTTTTTTATGGCGGAGCGATAGTAACGTAAATCGAATTATGTTGAAAAAGTATGTTATTTGATTTCAGAAATATTTTTGATTAATACTTGTGCATCACAGATGCCGACTTGAAGATTGTCAGTATTTACATTGCCGCTGTTTAAAATTTGAGTAGATTTACTTTTAACTTTTCCACTAAATGTAAATTCACATCTGAATTCTGCGTTGCAATGACCACATATAAAACGATAGCCTCCGCCATCCTGCTTTATATATAAATCTTGCGGCTTGCCACAAAAAACGCAATCTGGTGTAACTCTTTTAATAGTGTCAATATAGACCGCACTTAACCCTTTGTTTTTGTATCCGCTTAAAGGGTCTTTTGGGACGTCTTTATCCGCAACCCCATCATATTCGTGAGAAAACCCACATTTAGTGCATTGATATAAAGCTTTTATTTTACCTGAAAAACCAGCCGCTAAGCCTACACCACCTAAAATAATCCCTCCAATAACTGCATTTTTAGCATTAAAGCCTTTTTTAGTTGCGTCAATTAGTTTCCAATTATCTTTATCGCCACATATCGGGCAATTATTTGGTGCGTTCAAATTAGTCCTCCAAATTCATAAATTCATTATTGATAGTAATAAAACTACCATTGCCTTGACTTCTATGGACAGTTGCAATACCAGCCCAAGCAAGTATGCCTGAAAAATAAGTAGAACGCCTCATTGTCGAGCAACCAATTTTTGAACCGTAAAACTCAGTAGAGATATAACCATCAATAGTTGTTAAGGGTAAATCCTTGCTACCTATTTTAGCACCATTTTGAGCAGCTGCATCACCTCTGTACATTTTGCCGCCGAGAGTGATTGCCTTTTTAACTATTCCATCAAAAACTTCCCACTCAAAAACGAAACCTTTCAGCCCGTCGCTTTCAAAACCGGCTTGCGAAGGAGAAAGCCAAAAAGGAACTGGTTCGCCTTTCAAAACAGGCATAAGCGCCTTTCCACCACATTCAAAGATTTTATCTTTTAGCCTTTTTATAACCTTGCTATCTTCGGAAGACTGCGTTAATTTTTCCATATTGATATTGCTCGCCATTGATTTATCTCCTATTTTTTCATTGATTGTACTCAACCTGTATTTTATGGAATTATAAGTTTCATTATAATGTGTTTGCATTTTCGATATATTTCCTTCCAGAAGCAAAAATTGCTTAACAAAATCAAACTCATCTGCAGTTAATCCTGCAAATTTGCCTGCGTTAAATTCGCCGTTAATTTTAATACCACAACTCTTACAAGATAATTCAGAAATGGTTAGTTCATTTCCACACGAAGGACATTTTTTTAATAAATCTGCACTCATATATTTTTCCCTTTTAATTTTTTATATCATAACATAAAATTTTGACAATGTCAACTATAATTCGATACTTTTCTATATTAAGTATAAATATTTTTCATACATTAATGAATTGTGAATAAAATTATAATGTTATTAATTCTATAATGTTATCGTTTTGGTACTGTGGCGGGTGCTTGACTAATACAAGCGTGTCGCTACGAACACCCCACAAAATCTCGCTTCGCTCGCTTTTGCGGGGAACCCCGTTGCTCCGCGGTCAAGCACCCGCCGAAACTCGATTTAAAGTTTCGTCGTTCTCGCTTGGCTTTCGTCATAAGCGAACGCCATAAAAAAAGAGAGTGCATCCACTCTCTTTTTTTATGGCGGCACGTGTGCCACTCTCATTGAACTTTTGATTGAGTTTTGATTTTTTATCATATTTTCTAAATGAATTTTATCAAACTGTTCTAAAGCGGATTGTATTTATCAACCATAAATATTTACATTTGTTTTTCGATTTAAAACGATTATGGTATCTTTCATTTCATAATATTCTGTATATATATTCACCGTTGACGATTGGTTGACTCACGCAATATAAGTTTGGTTTTAAGGGTTATTATGCGCGAGGGGATAGAGGGATTTTCTATCCTATGGACAAGAGTTCGTATCATCTCCTTGCCGATAAATTCTTTGTCGATGGAAAACGAGGTTATTCCCGGTGACAGCGCGACGGCGTCGGGGACGTTATCGAATCCTACGACGAGGATATTTTCGGGGACTTTCATGCCGATAGTCTTCAATGCGTTTATTACGTTTCTTGCGACGAAATCGTTACAGCAAATAAAACATTCGGGCTTATGACTTAATTTCAAAATTTCCGTCTTTATAGCATCGGGGTTGCCGTAAGGGAAACTCTCGTCGTTGCAGAGAATGTCGTTTTCAATGGAATGCGATCCCGAGAAACCGATTATACCCATACGCATACCGCGATACCTTTCGTAAAAACTACGGCAATGCTTTCTGTCGCCGACAAATGTAAATCGTTTTATTTTATGCTCGTAATGGAGCATTTTTACTATATCCGAAATAGATTTTTCGTTATCGGTGCCGATAATATCGAATTTGCTGTCCGTTTTGAAATCGCTTGCAGTAAAATCGCAGAAGCAAACGGGGATCTTTAAGTTTACAAGTTTTCCGATAAAGTTTTTATCGAAACATTCAATCGCAACTATTCCGTCCGCTTTGACGTCGGTTACGTGGTCGGCGAATCTTGAAAACGGGGTTTCGTTAGAGTTATACGTGTATTGAAAGAAGTCGTAACCGTTTTCAAAACACTCGTTTTCAACACCTTTGACGAGTGGGATAAAATAATTGAAGTTAATAAGCGGCTTACCCGATACGAGCAAAATTTTATATCTCTTTTTCCCTACGCTGATATGACTTGCGTTAAGCGACTTATAATTCAGCTCTTTTGCTTTATTAAACACTTTCTCACGCGTGGCTTCGGGGACGTATTGCCCGTTCAGCGCCTTTGCGACGGTGTTTCGCGAAAGTCCGAGTTGCTCGGCAATGCTCTTTATCGTAACGGCTTTTTTCATAGTATTCTCCCTCCGTTTATCGCTATTATACGAGAATAATCAGAAAAAGTCAAGTTTTTTCAAATGCACTTTTTATCGCAAAAAAAAATTATGCAAATGCACATTTATTTCATATCTCATTGACAAAATTTGCATTAAAATCTATTATCAAAATGGATGTTAGCCTGATAATCAGATTACTATCTAAAAATGTTTCCATAATGCGGAAATTTATGATGAAAATTTGTTGTTGCGTATAAGCACTCAAATTATATCTTTTTAAGGGGGAGAATACATTATGTCAGAAGTTATCCTTAAAGGTCTGAAAAAAATTTACGACAATAAGGTAACTGCAGTCCACGATGTAAACTTGCACATTGCAGACAAAGAGTTTATCGTTCTGGTCGGACCTTCCGGTTGCAGAAAGTCGACTACGCTCAGAATGGTTGCGGGTCTCGAAGAGATCTCGGACGGGGAACTTTACATTGACGGCAAACTCGTCAACGAAGTCGCGCCCAAAGATCGCGATATCGCGATGGTTTTCCAGAACTACGCGTTATATCCGCACATGACCGTTTTCGATAACCTTGCGTTTGCTCTCAAACTTCGCAAAACACCGAAGGACCAGATCAAGAAAAAGGTTGAGGAAGTCGCCGAGGTACTCGATATCACGCAATACCTCAAGCGCAGACCCAAAGCGTTGTCCGGCGGTCAGCGTCAACGCGTCGCCATAGGAAGGGCGATGGTCCGTGACCCGAAGGGATACCTACGGTCGATCTTACCACGGACGTTTCCATGGGCAAGACCGTCAAGTTCACCACGAGACCTCACCTTATTCAACTGTTTGACAAAGAAAGTGGCAAGAACCTTATCTGGTTCGACGAAGAGTCAGCCGCAAACGACGCTCCCGTCTGCAAAAAATACGATTTTGAGTAATACGCGGAGGTCTGTGATTTATGGCTAAAAACGAAAACAATACGGCAGTCTTTCCGAAGAAGAATTTCTTCGACCCCGAAAGGACGCAGAGAAGAAGAAGGAAACTTCAGGAAAACTTTCCTTTTCTTATAATGATATTCCCTGCGGTGCTCGTGGTATTTTTGTTCAACTATCTGCCGATATACGGCGTATTGATAGCCTTCCAGGACTTTATGCCCGGCGACGAAATACTTTCGGCGAACACAATATGGATAGGATTTGACAACTTCACGAGGTTTTTCACCGATCCTCAGTTCTGGCCGTTGATGGGGAATACCTTCCTTATCTGTATATTCGGTTTCATAATCGGGTTCCCGCTTCCGATAATCATATCGCTCATGCTCAACTCGCTGAAATCAAAAAAAATGGGGAAAGTCCTGCAAACTATCTTCACCGGTCCGCACTTTATTTCACTCGTCGTTATGGTCGGTATGTTGACGTTATTCTTCGGAAGATACGGTCTCGTCAACAACATAGTCGCCGCAACCGGCGGAGAGAGGTATTCTTACTTCCTTGAAAACTCCGCATTCCGTCCGCTCTATATTTTATCGAGCAACTGGCAGGACTTCGGGTGGAGCGCGATAATCTACATAGCGGCGCTCTCCAACGTCGACCCGCAACAGCACGAAGCGGCAAAACTCGACGGCGCGTCGAGATTCCAACGCATTATCCACGTCGACCTGCCCGCGATCATGCCCATGATAAGCGTAATGCTTATTATGTCGATAGGCGGACTTATGGGCGTTGGCTATGAAAAGGCTCTGCTTATGCAGACGGACGGCAACCTCGCGGTCAGTGAACTTATTTCCACTTACGTTTACAAACGCGGTCTTACGGGCGTTCCCGATCAAGGGTATGCGACGGCGATAGGTCTGTTCAACTCCATTATCAACGTCGTTCTTCTCATAATCGCCAACACCGTTTCCAAGAAATTCTCCGAGAATTCACTGTGGTAAGGAGGACTTAATATGGAAAAAATGCAGTTAAAAAAGAAAAACGCCCTTCGCGATACCAAAGGCGACGTAGTTTTCTATATAATCAACGGGTTCTTTCTCGCGCTCGTCGCGCTCATAATTATTTACCCGCTGTACTTTATAGTCATCGCCGCGATATCCGAACCCGAAGCCGTTCTCGCGGGTGAGGTCTTTTTGTACCCCGTAAGAATAACCATGGACGGATTCGCCAAGATAATGGAACGTGAAGACGTTTGGCGCGGCTATCTCAATACGATAATATACACGGCGCTCACCGTTGTGCTTTCGCTTATCGTAACCATTCCCGCGGGCTGGGCGCTCAGCCGTAAGACGCTTCCCGGTAAGAAGATATTCATGATATACTTCATTATCCCGATGTTCTTCGGCGGCGGTCTCATTCCGTTCTATAACGTAATGAGCAGTTTAGAGCTTGTAAACACCATCTGGGCGATAATACTTCCGTCGATACTATCCGTATGGAACTTGTTCATGACCAAGACCTTCTTCGAGTCGAGTATCCCGAGCGGCCTTATCGAAGCGGCGAAAATAGACGGCGCGGGTCAGTTCAGAATTTTCTTCTCGCTCGTCATACCTCTTTCAAAAGCGGTAATTGCCGTTATGGCGCTCTACTATGCGGTAGGTCAGTGGAACAGTTACTTCAACGCGATGATCTTCTTGCAGGACGAAAAGATGTATCCTTTACAACTCGTTTTGAAAGAGATACTTATCGCTTCCGAGAGTACGGTCGGCGGCAGCGGCGAAACCATACTCGAACAGTTCCGCCTTGCGAACCAGTTGAAGTACGTTTCGGTTATCGTATCGAGCGTACCCGTCCTTCTTCTTTACCCCTTCGTTCAGAAATACTTTGCGCAGGGCGTAATGATAGGCTCGCTCAAAGAGTGATCTCAATGCTCCGCGCGGATTTTTCAGGTCTCGCGGAGCGGGAAATATTTTTAAATCTATTTTAAGGAGAAAACAATGAAAAAAATCATCGTAGCATTATTGATGCTCACAATGACGTTCTCGCTCATCGCATGCTCTTCCGAAGGCGAACAGCAGGGTTCGATCGACGCGGACGTACTCGTTTCCGAATACGGATTCCAGTGGACGGACACGAGCGCGCCTATCCTCAACGAAAAGGGCGCAAATGAGATTTCCTTCACCGTTTATTCGTCCAAGAACGCTTCGGCAAAGGACTATAACGACATGAAGATCATGCAGGACCTTTTCGATCAGACCAACGTCAACGTCACGTGGGAAAACGTTTCCGAGTCCGTTTATTCTCAACAGAAAAACCTTATCTTCGGTAACAGCAAAAACCGCCCCGACGCTATCTATCACGCAGGTATGAGCGCAGGCGAAATAGTCAAGTATGCAAAACGGAAAATGTTATTGCCTATCAGCGATTATCTCGATTACATGCCCAACTTCAAGAAGATTTTGGAAGAACGCCCCGACATCAAGGCGCAACTTATCAACGTCGAAGACGGCAAAATTTATTCTCTGCCCCGCGTAGAAGAAATGGGCCTTTTGCAGAACCCCAACATCCTCTTCCTCAACAAGAATTGGGCGGCTAAGGCTATCGACGCCGGCGCCGTGACGGGCGTTACAAAAGCGCAACTTGCAGACGGACTTTCTTTGACTTCCGCTCAGATGGAAGCCATGCTCACGTATTTCAAGAACAACGATATGAACGGCAACGGCAAGTCTGACGACGAGAGACCTCTGAGTTTCGTTTACAATAACTGGCAGGGTAACCAGTGCGACCTCTATGGTATGTTCGGTCTCAACGACAACCTCGAACACCGTATCGTTATCAACGACAAAGTAACTTACACCGTTCAGGACGAAAGATTCAAAGAAGCCACCAACTTTATCGCAAGTTGGGTCACGAAAGGCCTTATCGATAAAGTTTCCTTCGAGCAGTCTCAGGATAACTTCCTCGCAAACGGCAAGGGCGTTGAAAATTACGGCGCATTCTACTGGTGGGAAAGCGAAACAGTCGTTTCCAACCCCGAAAACTACATCGTATGCGCGCCCATCAACGGACCGAAGGGTCAGACCGTATGCGTTTCCAACAACCCCGAAATAGGCACGGGCGAACTTATCGTCTTCGCCGATTGCCCCAACTATCAGGTTCTTCTCGCTTACTTCGATCGTTATTACGACCCCATGGTCTCCGCACAGATCAACTACGGACCTGTCGGTATCGTTTACGAAGAACAACTCGACGCTAACGGAATGTTGGTTCAGAAAGAACTGCCCGCAGGCGTAACCACTGACGAACTCCGTTTGCAGAACGCTCCTCTCGGCATAATCTATCTTAACGATTACGCTTGGGAACACGTCGTCAACATGGAACCGCGCGCGAAACTGAGACTTGAACGTCTTCACGCTTTCGTAACGCCGTACGTTCCCGACAACGTCAAACCTTGCCCCAACCTTCAGTTTACGCTCGAAGAACTCAACACTCTCTCTAACTATGAGACCAACTTCAACGACTACGTCAGAATCAAACTTATCGACTGGCTTTTGAAGGGCGGTGTTTCCGATTCCGCTTGGAGCGCTTTCCAGAGCGACTTGACCGGAAGAGTCAATATCGGCGGTCTTATCAAAGTCTATCAGGACGCTTACGACAGATATATCAAAGGCTAATAGTTTAAAAGACTGATATTTTTATTAAATATAAGGAGGAAATTATGAAAAAATTCAGTAAAATCATCGCTCTGATAGTTTCCGCGGTATTCGTAATGACGGCGCTCATTGCTTGCGCCGGTGGCGGAAACACCTCGACGAGCGAGAAAAAAGACAACGCAAAACCCACTATCGAGGGCGTTCAGGATATGGCTGTCGAAGCCGAATCCGAAATCAACGTTCTCGCAGGCGTCCCCGCTACCGATAAGGAAGACGGCGACCTTACTTCCAAAATAACCGTTGAATCAAGCCCCGCTCTTACCTTTACGAACGGAAAGGCTACGCCCGCGACCGCAGGCACTTACGAACTCATTTTCTCGGTCACCGATAACGACGGCGAAACCGCGGAAGCGTACGCTACCCTTACCGTTACGCGTAAGACAGCCGCCGCGACGCTCTATAAGGAATTTGACTTCTCCACCCAGGCCGTTACAGACAACAAGGGTTGGGTTGCCAACATCTGGGGCGATGAAACGGTCGCTACCGCAACGCTTAAACAGGGCGCTTACGTTCTCGACATCACCAACCCCGGCGTTAGCGACGACAGAGTAAGACTCGACAAGATGATCGACGTTAAAGCCGCCGACTACAAACTCAGAGTTTGGGCAAAGGCGACCAAGGAAACCTATATGCACATGATCGCCAAAAAGGACGTTGAAGCATGGGAAACTTACGGCGGCGACTGGAATAAACGTATCGGCACCACCATGGCGGCTTACGATATGAACTTCTCCGTTGCAGAAGAGGGCAGAGCGGAATTGAGACTGCATTTCGGTAAAATCACCCCCAACGGAGAAAATCCTGCCGACACCACCCCCGAAAACTTCTCCGTCATCATCGACAAGATAGAAATTTACGAGATCACCGGCGCTGAAAGCAACGTCAAAAAGTATGAAGCAGACTTCTCGAAAGAAGCGGGTCTTGCGGTAAGCGCGGGCGACGGCGCCGAAGGCGTTGCAAGTTATGCCGACGGCAAAGCGGTTGCGACCATCACATCTTATCCCACGAGCGGCGGCGTATGGAGCATTAAAGCCGACCTTTCTATCGGCGGCGAAAAACTCGAAAACGGCAAGAAATATTATTACAGCGTTACGCTCGTTTCTCAGAACGAACAGCCCGGCGAATGCGTATTCGAAAGCGCAAGCAACGGCGCGAGAATAGACGCTTCCTTCAACGGCTTTACCGCTGCAGCAGGCGAAGAAAAGGTTCTTTCCGGCGTATTCATGGCTGATAAGGACATCGACGACGCAGTTATCCGTTTACAGATCGGTAACCCCGCAACCGGCGTTACTGCCAACGTTATCACCGTAAGCGCAGTCGAATTCGGCGTTGTCGAAGGCGATAAGGACGTCAAAAAGTCCATCGACAACTTTGTTGCGTTCGGTAACGGCACCGCGTTAGGTGAAAACCCCGCTTATCCGTGGTTTACCTTTAACGGCTCCGACGAAGACCACGAAGGCGTCGGCACCATCTGGATGGAAGAAGGCAAACTCTATTACCGCATCGACCAGGGCGGCGAAACCGACTGGTACAACAAACTTGTTTGCGGTTATCGTGAAAATCCCTTGACTTTGGAAGCCGATAGTTATTATACTATTGAAGTAACCGTCAAAGCCGACAAGGCAGTTTCCTGCGGGTTGTTCCTCAATCCTATCGGAAGTTGGGATCCTCGCGTAAGCAAGGGTATGGACATCACCACCGAAGCGCAGACTTTCACTTTCGCTACGACCGAAACGCTCATCACCGATATGAACTTTGAACTTCTGTTCCAGTTCGGGTCCGGTGCGACCAAGGCGCTCGGCGAAGTTACCATCGAGTTCTTAAGCATTAAGATCTACCAGACCAAAGTTCTATGAGATTGTCGTTTAACTTAAACACGTTATTCCGATAAACAGACTTAAAGAGTTATAAATAATCAAATCGGGAGGGCGGTCATCAATATGATTTTGCCCTCCCAAAACGATTATTGCTCTTTTTATTTCCGCGGCAAAACGCCGCGCCCCATTCTTTTCAGGAGACAATCCGTGATGAAAAAAAGATTGATAGCATTGTTGACGGCTTTAACGCTCGTTTTAACGCTTTTCGTCGCTTGCAACGCGCCTGCCGACGATAACACTCAAAATTCCGCTATAACCCCTGCGGTCTACGATTACGATAAAGATTTCTCCGTCTATCGCACGGCGGGTCAACAGGAAGAATCTTACGATTACAGACTTAACTTCCTGCCCGCAGTCGACGGGTTGAATCAACCTTACGTCGGCGACACCATGCCGTACTACGAAAACGGAACTTACTATATATATTACCTCAAAGAAGGCGGCGACTCGTATAACCATTCGATTTACGTTGCGACAACGACGGATTTTAAGACGTATACCGAATACGACGCGCCCGTCCTCGAATCTTCAAGAAGCGGCGGTCAGGACGCCTGGATAGGCACCGGTTCGCTCGTCAAGGTCGAGGATAAATATTACTTCTTCTACACAGGTCACGCCGCGTCCTCCACCTTGGAATACTCCGAAAAGGTAATGGTCGCCGAGGGTACAAGCCCCTTACAATTGACGAAAAGAGAGGGTTGGGATATCACTCCGCCCGCCACGCTCGGTCAGAAGCAGGACTTTCGCGATCCGCAAGCATATTATAACGGCGCGACCGACACCATCGAAATGACCGTCACCGCTTCGCAGAGAGGAAAGGCGTGTATTCTCAGATATACCCTTTCCAAAGATCTTACGGGTAGACAATACGACGGCATAATCTTCACCGACGAAAACGAGGGCTTCTGGAACCTCGAATGCAGCGACACGTTCAGAATGGGCAATAAGTATTATATTACCTATTCCGGTCAGGACGACACGCTGTGGTACGCTTTTTCCGACACGGCTTACGGACCTTACGGTTCGCCCAAGAGACTTGACGACAAACTGTTCTACGCCGCCAAACACGTTTCCGACGGTACGGATATGTATATGGTAGGCTGGCTGAGAAGATCGGCTTCCGCTTCTTCGCTGTCCGAAGTCGCCGAATGGGGCGGAAACCTCGCCGTTCAGCAACTCGGTCAGAACGCCGACGGCAGCCTTTATTTAAAGCCTGCGGAAGTTATTGCCTCGTCCTTCACCGACAAGAGAACGCTTTTGTCCGACACGTCCGTTTCGCTCGAAGGCGGTCTGTATAACGAATATCAAAGCGCGTTCACCGCTTACGAAAGGTTTTTGATAAAGGGTAAGTTTAATTATACCGGCAGCGCAGCGTTCGGTCTTGCGTTCGATTATAGCGGCAAGCAGGAAAAGTATAAACTCGTTTCGGTTATTCCTTCCGAGAAGAAGATGACGCTCTCCTTCAACGAAGGCGAAAACTTTATCACCGAAACGGCTGTCACGCTTAAAGCGGGCGAAACCTATTCGTTCACCTACTTGCAGGAAGGCTCTTGCGGTGTGTTCTATATCGACGGTATCGCCGCGCTTTCGGTCCGTCTTTACGGCGTCAGCGGCAGGCAGATAAGATTGTTCGTTGAAAAAGGCTCCGTTGAGTTTACCGACCTCGTTCAATATACCGCCGCGTAAATTCAGTCCGATTTTCACAATAAACAGAGCAAAAAGGATTTGTCTATGAAGATTTTCAACCCCGAAAACCCGCTGATGAGATTTCTCACCAAGGTGTTTGACTGTATAGCGCTCAACGTTTTATGGGTTGTCCTTTCGCTTCCCATATTCACGATCGGGGCGGCGTCTACCGCAGTATATACCACCATATACCATCACATACGCCTCGGCGAAGGGTATTTCTGGTCGTCGTTCCGAACGGCTTTCAAAGAAAACTTCAAGCGTTCCACGCTTGCATGGCTTCCGCTTCTGTTTATGCTCATATTCCTCATATTCGACGTACTGTGGCTCAGGGCGCTTATCAAAAACGGTCAGCCGCTCGGCGCGCTGTTCGGTGTGATACTCGTCTTTTTAGCCGTCGCAATCGTTTGGGGACTGTTCCTGTTTGCCTATTGCGCGCGCTTCAACGGCACCGCCAAAGAGACCATAAGATACAGTTTTTATCTTATGATGGCGCACCCGTTCCGCTCGCTCGCGGTAATGCTCATTCAACTTGCCACGCTCGCCGTTTTGCTGCTCGTGCCGGGGCTTGCGATAGTCCTGCCGTCAGCGTCCGTATGGGCGTCGAGTTTTCTTATCGAGCAGATATTCCTGAAACACATGCAGCCCGCCGACGTCGAAAAGGCGTTGGAAGAGCAGCAGACACCTGAAGATTAAACGAGCGTTTATTGCCGTTAATCGACATATAGCCCCACTTTTTAAAAAATTCATCAGGCGGCGCCGCTTCTTCGTAGTGTCAGTTAAACAAAAACGGCCTTCAAAAATGTCTCATAATTAAAACTTGCGACGCCGTCTGAAAAGACTTATAAAATAATTACCGGAACAAAGAGAATAAAACCATGAAAAAAAACGACTTGCAAAAAGCAAGAACTTTTGAAAATAAATATCTTCCCCACCTGTCCGAAGACGACAAGCCGCGTTTTCACATCGTCGGCGGCGTCGGCTGGATAAACGACCCCAACGGTTTTTCCGTTTATAAAGGTGAATATCACCTGTTCTTTCAATACTATCCTTACGGGGTCAACTGGAACGACATGCACTGGGGGCACGTCAAGACTAAAGACTTTATCCGTTGGGAAAGGCTTCCCTGCGCGCTCGCGCCCGATCAGTCTTACGATAAAGACGGCTGTTTTTCGGGCGGGGCGGTGGAACTGCCCGACGGGCGCCACCTCATAATTTATACGGGCGTCAAAAACATAAGAAGAAGCAACGGCGTGGTCGAGAGTTATCAGACTCAATGTATCGCGACGGGCGACGGCGTAAACTATACAAAATATGAGAATAACCCCGTTATAGACGCGCAAACGCTTCCCGAGGGAGGCAGCGAACTGGACTTCCGCGACCCGAAGATCTGGGAGGAAGACGGAAAGTTTTACCTCGTCGTGGGCAATCGCGCGGCGGACGGAAGCGGCTCTATTCTTTTATATGAAAGCGAAAACGCTTTTGACTGGAAGTACGTTTCGACGGTCGCTTCCTGTCATAATCAGTTCGGCAGTATGTGGGAGTGCCCCGACTTTTTCGAACTCGACGGCAAACACGTGCTTCTGACAAGCCCGCAGGATATGTATTCGATGGGGCTTGAATTTCACCCCGGTCACTCCACGCTGTGCATAATAGGCGATTTCGACAGGAATATCAATCACCTTATCCGCAAAAACGTACACGCCGTAGATTACGGCACAGATTTTTACGCCATGCAAACGGTCAAAACGCTCGACGGCAGGCGCGTTATGATCGGCTGGATGCAGAGTTGGGAAACTTGCGGTTGTAAACTCAAAAACCTGCCTTATTTCGGGCAGATGTCTCTTCCGCGCGAACTATCCATTCGCGACGGCAGGCTCATTCAGAACCCCGTCAGAGAGATAGAAAACTATCGTTCGGTCAAAGTCGGCTATCACAACATAGTCATTTCCGACGAAACGCACCTTCAGGGCGTCAGCGGAAGGTTTATCGATATGACGGTCACCGTCCGTTCGAGCAACGTCAATAAGCCTTACCGTTACTTTAAGATTTCAGTCGCCAAGGACGGCGAGAGGGTGACGACCATTCGCCACAAACCCGAAAACAACACCATTCGCGTCGACAGAAGTTGCAGCGGCTTCCCGCACGATATTGTCAACGTGAGAGACTTTCCCATCTTCTCGCACGACGAACTCAAAATCAGGATAATTCTCGACAGATTCAGCCTTGAAATTTTCGTTAACGACGGCGAACAAGCCGCCTCATTCGTCATTTATACGCCGATAACCGCAGATTCCGTTTCATTTAACGCCGACGGCACGGCTATAATCGACGTGGAAAAATATGACCTCGTGGTGTAATATGAAAAAGTACGATATCGTCGCGTTAGGCGAATTATTGATAGACTTCACCGAATACGGTGTGAGCGAGCAGGGCAACCCCGTTTGGGAAGCCAACCCGGGCGGAGCGCCTTGCAACGTCCTTGCAATGATGAAAAGGCTGGGTAAATCTGCCGCGTTTATAGGAAAGATAGGTAACGACGTTTACGGCAGGCAACTTGAAAGCGCCGTTAAAGAGGTCGGTATCGACCCCGCGGGTCTCGTATTCGACAACGAGGTGCATACCACGCTCGCAGTAGTACATAAATTACCCAACGGCGACAGGGATTTTTCCTTTTACCGTAACCCCGGCGCGGACGTTATGCTCACCGAGGACGAGATCGACTATTCGCTTTTATCGTCGACGAAGGTGTTTCATTTCGGAACGCTTTCAATGACCCACGAGGGCGTTGAACAGGCGACGAAAGCCGCGGTAAAAGCGGCAAAGTTAAGCGGTGCGCTTGTTTCTTTCGACCCCAACTTCCGCCCGCCGCTGTGGAACAGCGAACAAAAAATGTTAGAGGCGGCCGTGTGGGGAATGGGCGTTTGCGATATTTTAAAGATATCCGACAACGAAATAGATCTTTTAACGGGCGAAAAAGACATTGAAAAAGCCGTCGCGATAATTCGCCATGACTACCCGAACATTCGTCTTTTATGCGTCACGATGGGCGGAGAAGGCAGTTATTGTTCGTATAAGGATATGCTCGTTTTCGTGCCTGCCTTCCTTGTGAATACGGTGGAGACGACGGGCGCAGGGGATACTTACGGCGCGTGTGTTTTAAACTACGTCGTAGACCACGGCATCGAGGCTCTTACGGAGGATAATCTCCGTGAGATGATGACGTTTGCGGGAGCCGCCGCCGCGCTTGTAACCACAAGAAAGGGCGCACTCCGTGTTATGCCGACTCTTGAAGAAATAGAAAAAACGATAGCGAGTAAGTAAGATAGTCGCGTTTTCAAAAACTCTTATATTTTAAAAAAGGCGTAGCGGTTTTAACCGTTACGCCTTTTTTTGAGTAGAGAGAGGGATTTGCGCCTTCAAGCGGCGCGCACGGAAAACAGCGCACTGCGTTGTTTTGTCTGCGGTAGAGTCCGCAGATCCTAAGTCAAAGCATTTGAAAAGCTTTGCTCGCCCCATCGAATTCCTATCTTGCTTTTGACTATAACAAAAAAGACAACCCGAGTTGGGTTGCCTTTTTTGTGGCGGCACGTGTGCCACTCTCATTGAACTCTTGATTGAATTAAAGTTGAATAAATAATACTCTTGCGTAATATGCTTGAAAAAAAGAATATTTTTTGATAAAATATAATTACAATAAAAGTTTTTTATTTGGCTAACGTTTCAAACAACTAATGCTTAATTGGATTGGAAAAACATATGCAATACAGCAAAAAGATTATTCTTAAAAACGGAAAAGAAGCATGGCTAAAAAACGGTGAAGCATCGGATGGAAGTGCCGTTTACGAGAATTTTAATGCTATACATGCTGAAACAGATTATTTGCTCACGTACCCCGATGAAAATAGTTTCGATCCGGAACGGGAAGCGCAGTTTTTACAAGAAAAAATCGCGCACGAACAGATTTCAGGAGTTGATTTATATGTTGTTGAAACTATAAACAAATTCCGATTTGTCAAACCATAACACGTTACGCTTGTACGCTTTTAGAAAGAATAAGCGTCTTGATAAAGGAATCATACAGCGTTTATAAATTGTGAGAGAACGTTATGAAAATATCCATCAGATTTTTTAACGACAAAGAAGTTCGCGCCGCTTGGAACGAGGGAGACAACAAGTGGTATTTCAGCGTACTTGATATTATAGGAGCAATCAGGAAAGAAGATAATTACGAAAAA